>JAGGYZ010000324.1 GCA_021162285.1 Candidatus Fermentibacteraceae bacterium | reverse complement strand
GTCCAGAAGATCTCCACTGGTTTTTGAATCGAGATTGGCTGTGGGCTCATCTGCAATGATAAGGGCCGGTCTTGAAACCATTGCCCTTGCAACAGCAACCCTCTGCTGCTGACCTCCTGACAGTTTTGAAGGAAGTCTGTGTGCAAAATCTTCAAGTTCAACCTGCTTCAGAATCTCCATTACCCTTTCGTGCCGTTCCTTTTTGTGAACACCTTGAAGAAGCATAATGTACTCGATGTTCTCCTCTACAGTAAGAACCGGGAAAAGATTGTATGCCTGGAAAATAAAGCCGATGTTGTCTCGTCTGTAGTTGGAAAGCTCTTTTCCGCTCATGCCTGATATGAGTCTGCCGGAAAGCTCGACCTCTCCGTCAGTGGGAGTGTCCAATCCTGCAATCAGGTTCAGGAATGTGGTTTTGCCGGAACCGGAAGGGCCTATGATCGCTGTGAATTCCCCTTCTGTCAGGGTAAAATCAATACCCCGTACTGCTTCTACTGGAACTCCATTGTCATGATAAGTCTTTTTGAGATCTCTTGTTACTATTACTTTGTTCCTGTTCGTGCCTGTGTTCTCACTATCTGTATTCATCTATTCTTCTCCTGTCTCAAATGCTTTTGCGTATGGCTTCAGAGGGGTTCAGATTGCCCGCATGAATTCCCGGATACAATCCGGCAAGTGTGGTGAAAAGAAGAGTAGCAATGGGGTATATCCATATTCTGGACCAGTCGATAATTGTGTAAAGGGGTTTGTCAAACATTACTCCTGATAAAGTAATGTCTCCGAAGGTAATCCCGGCACTGGCGTAGTACTCGATAATAGCAAAACCGAAAACCGCGCCCAGTACCGAACCAACCACTCCAAGCCAGAATGCTTCAAGAAGAACCATCACAGTAATGTTAAGTTTTGAAGTGCCTACAGCTTTCATTATTCCGAACTCATACATTCTTTCATAAACAGACATAAAGAGAGAGTTGATTATTCCGAACAGTACAAGACCAAACAGAATAACAGCCATTATCGAAAGGCTTACATTCACCATTCCAAGCATGGATGCTATCTGCGGTGCCAGTGTCGGCCAGCCTTCAGCTGTGTTACTGTCCGGTGAAAAGGTACTGTAGAATGTCAGATCCGGATTCATGGCGATCATGGGGTCTGGAAATCTGATAGCAATCTCATGAAGCTCGCCCTTCAGCCCAAGAAGACTTTCTGCAGACTCTATGTTTACATAAGCTGTGTATCGATCGTACTGGTCAGATCCGAACTTGCAGATACCTGAGACCATGAACATCTGCGATGCAAAACCGCTGTCTGCCATGGCTGCTGTTATTACAGCGATATCACCAAGTGCCAGCTCCATATCCTCTGCCAGTTTGTAACCTATGATTATCTCCATACTGTCACCGGAAAGATAGCTGCCGGTATCTATTGCAACTTCCAGCATAGAGATCTGGCTCTCGGTAAGGTGATTTACTCCCATAAGGGTAACAGGTTTCATCTCCATTGCCGACTGAAGGGAAGCCGGGGAGATCAGTCTGCCTGTTGAAGCAACTACCAGCGTATCTGCTGCAAGCATGCTTTGAACTCTTACAGGGTCTTCAATGGTATACGAGATTCTTGCAGTTTCCCGGAAACCTGCTCTGTGGATCTGCGCATCGCCCATCCATGTGCAGGTTGTGCTTCCTACCATGTGAGCAGTCATGCCCACAAACAAAGCATCAGAGAACATAAGTGAAGCCAGGCCAGCCCCGATAGCAATGCCTGTAATAATGGTTCTTCGCTTGTTCCGCATAACGTTACGCCATGACAGCATCATTAGTTTCTTAAACATGTCACACCGTCCGGAGAGATTTTGCTGCATCGGTGTGAGCAGCTTTCAAGGCTGGTATCAAGCTTACAACCGAAGCGGTGATCATGATACAGACAGATGGAATCCAGTAACAGGCAGGAGTAATTGAAGCAACCATTTCACGGAATACAAACCCCCCGTAATCCATTGGAGGGTCCAGGATCATTCCGTGTTTTGATAATATCAGCAAACCAATAGTGCTGAGAATACTACCGATGACAATACTTACAAGCCCCATTACATTTGCCTCAAGTACAATCATTCGAACTATTGACTTCGGTTTCGTTCCGATTGCCTTCATCACTCCAAACTCTCTTCGTCGTTCCAGAACCATCATAAGAATTGTATTAAGAACACCAAGGGCTGCAACCCCTATGATTATACCCAGCATTATTTTAAGCTGAGTTTCATCCCCTTTCATTCCTGCATAGAATTCCCTGGCAAATACCTTCCAGGAAGCAGTGGAAAGACCCAGAGAGTTTGTAACTAAAGTAACTTCTGCGGCAACCCTGTCGACTTCTTTGAGTGAGGTAGTCATTACTGCAATTTCATGCACTCTGTTATCCAGGGCAAAAAGAAGCTGGGTGTCTGCAAGTGTAAGGTAACAGGTTGTCCGGTCAACTTCAGTATTTCCCGTTGAAACAATTCCTCTGACCATGTACTTTCTGTCGGCTCCACTGCCATCCGCTGCCTGAGAGAAAAGAATCAGCGAATCTCCCACGGAAACATTCAGCGTTAGCGCAAGTTCTTTTCCCAGAAGAATCATTCCAGTTGCTCTTAAAGAAGAATCTGCTGCGGATGCTGTAAGCATTTCACCATCCGTGATCTGACTGGAGAAGCCTGTTGCGTTTTCTTCCATCACAGGATCTATTCCGATAATGGAGGCAGCGGCAGAGTTGGAAAAAATTCCCTCTGATGCCCCCTCTTCTCTGGAAGCCAGCAGGGCTCCCACATATATTCTGGGAGCCCATGTTCGAACACCATCAACTGTCTCGATCTGTTCTCCAACGGTTATGTAGTTGTTAACTGTGTCGTAAATCGAAGGATTATCCAGATATCCACTTTTGTGCACTTGAACCTGACCGGTCTGGTGGTTTGTAAAAAACAGGATCATCCCACTGTAAGAGCCGTCCATCCAGCCTATTGAAAGGCTTGAAAGAACAAAACCTCCGGTCATTGTCATGATTGTCAGGATGGTTCTTCTCTTCTGACGAAAGATGTTTCTCCAGGCAAGTTTTGAGATCAGACCCATTTCTAATTCCCGCCGGACTGAAGATTGTCCAGAGAAAAGATGTCTTCACTGACACCCTGATCAAATGTTGTATTTGACCATGTTATGGTTGTACTCTGATCGGGTTTGTTTGCTGGAATTACCTGCATTACCGTGGGAATTGTTCTTCCACCCATTGTCTGCACATCAGAAAAGGTAACTGTTTTTATGAGGTTGTCGTGCTGGTCATAGTACTTCTCCCATACCGGCAGAACAGGATTCACTGATACGCCGCAGATTATGTAAGACCATACAACGGCGGTGGATGGTTTAGGAGTAAGCTTCAGTAAGTAGATCCCATCAGAACTGGCCCCTCTGCTATCAGGATCGAAGATATACTCTGCCGTGTAATCATCCGTGTAAGTTATTTCTTTTACAATGTCGTTGTTTGTAATGTCGGAACCCATCCATGAGCCGGTCATCATCGAAGTCGGAATTCTAACGGTGCTGTTTGTGTTTGGCAGGTAGTTCCACATCTCTGAACCTATCCTAAGGGTTGCTGAGCCCGCCTGCCTTGCCGGAGAGAGTACTTTGATAAATGTTCTGTCTCTGCCCTCTGACCAGATTTCCATGGTAAGAGTTCTCTCCCAGTGCTCCGTGATAATATGCATAGACATCTCTGAATAGCTGTTGTCGCTTCTGTAAAGCTGGTCCAGATCTTGAGTCAACTCTCTGGTCAATGGTAAAAGAACCATTACAGAAGGAACAACTACGGTTGCCATAATTGAAAGACACATAATTTCAGTCTCCTTAGGGAAGCAGTATCAACTTTGATACATCACTGATGGCTGAATTGGTCTGAGTAAGTCTTGCCATGTAAATTCCCGGTGGAACTATTTTTCCATTTCTGTCTGTAAGATCCCAGATCAGCAAAGAATATCCGGGATTTGAAGATGAGTTAAGTTCAAGTGATCTGATCAGACGCCCTGAAATACTGAAGATCTCTATGATCCCGGAAGCTGGTTCCTGCAGTGAATACTGGAAGGAAACAGACCCGGTTGCAGGATTGGGAGCAGGCATCAGAGAAACTTGTGTTGAAGGGATATTTCCTTGTATTCCGTCGGGGTCCGGGTTTATCCAGATGCAGGTTACCGAGGCTTTGGGAAATGTGTGACTGAAACTTTCGGGGCTGCCCGAGATCTGACCCTGGTATGTTATTCCCGAGGTACCGTTCCACGGGGCATCAATCGGCATATCATTTACGATCTGCCAGACATCAGCAGTACCGTCAGACATATATCCGCTCAGCTCTATTGATGCCGTATATGAAGAATCAAGATTCTTGTTTACAACCATAAGCGACAGAGTCCAGTCATCATATCTGGCAGCGTATACTTCCAGACCATAGCCTGCTGCTACCTGATCGCTGGATGCCTCTACAACCGTG
>JAGGYZ010000019.1 GCA_021162285.1 Candidatus Fermentibacteraceae bacterium | reverse complement strand
GACTGTGGAACAAGCAGATCCACATTGCCTGGAGACATACCAGCTGCTAAAAGTAAAACCAGAATAATCCTCATAGGCACCTCCCTGTCGTTAGTGCGACTCCATAACACTTTTATTCTTTATCTCACCCGCACAGAATAGCCTTTAGCCCATATGATGTCAATACACTTCAGTTCCATTTAAATGCAGTAATCAGATTTTCCGTTAGCACACCCAAACCGACATTGGAAGAAGCGCTCAAATAAACAGGGCTTCCAGAAAAACTGTCGTCAAATAACCGTGTGAAAACATGGGTCAGTTCAGATTATCTGTCGGCAGTTTAAACATCTATCTTGTTCTTTGTAAAGGTTTCCTGTCACTCTTTACAGATACGATTTATTCAGTAATGTCATCTGTCTCCCTGGCGAATTACAGTGAGCGGAGCAGAGTCTCTTGAAATACTGCTTTCTACAGACACCTGATAGCATCCGGAAGGCAGAGAAGAAACATCCATAGTTGTCGATGCTGAGGATATCCTTCCCTTAAGAACACAGCGTCCGCTTAGATCAAATACTCTGGCGGTGAACTGCCTGTGATGCTGCCACAGTATTACAACACTTGAGTGAGCGGGGTTTGGAAAGATTACCGGGGGTGGTTTAGAGTAAGAGCTGCCTTCTTGTTCCTCAATACCGGAAACCAGCCCTGATCTAAGAATGTTGTGACAGGGATCAAGGGTTACTTCCTGTGGCAGGAAGCTGACTGTATAGGTTTCTTCCTGACTTTGAATGTTGTTCCACATAACAACCAGTGTATCTTTCTCTGTTCCCTCAATCAGAAATTCAACAGGCATCTCAAATACCGGTCCAAGAGTTTGAATCTGTTCCACGGAAATACTTACTTCCCAGTTCGAACCCGATTGCACACTCTCCCAGCTCAGTTGGTAGTTCGGGTAAGCATAGTCGTAAACCCATGTATCAAAGAACCAGTCCAACTGCGTGGAGGAAGTTGTTTCAAAGGCATCGATGAGATCCGCTGTTGTTGTTGAGCTGTACGCGTTATCAGCCAGATAAAGCTGCAGACCATCGAAAAAAGCATCCTCTCCTATTACGTATCTCAGCATATGAAGAACACTGGCACCTTTGTCATAAACAGTAATGCCCCAGTAGTTGGTTGCCGGTACTATGGGGAGAACTTTACCACTGGCAACATACCCCTGCATAATCTCAAACATGTAGTTCGTGTAAGCCTCGAAACCGTATTCCCATTCCTCCCACAAAGCTTCACTGTAAGTGGCAAAGCCTTCTGCAAGCCAGATCTCCGGCCAGTCTTCCTCTGTAACATAATTACCCCACCAGTGGTGAGAAATTTCGTGTGCAACAATGCTTTCACCGGCAACAGTGAAGGGGATTGTATTGTGTTCATAGCAACCGGAAGTTCCCACAAACGGGAATCCCAGGTTCTGATTCCATGGATAAGCACAATAGGTGGCTTCAAAACAATCAATCATACGGTCTACTTTGCCGAATATCGGCTCTATTTCCACATCCGGATATGTGTAGTATTTGATCCAGCTGTAGGTAGAGTCTTCCACTACAATAAAATCTGACACGGCAATGGCCCATATATACAGCGAGATTTCCTGTGGATGATGCCAGTGATAGGTGGTTGTACCGCTACCAGTTTCCACATCAACAAGCTCTCCGCAGCTCACTGCGTAAAGAGTATCCGTCACCGTAAGATGGGTGTCCATTGAGGCCTTGTCGTATATGTCATCCCAGCAGGGAAGCATATATCGACCAGAATGAGGCGTCATGCCTACGCTGTAATGCGATAAATGATTACCCAGTTCCATATTCCAGTGAAACCCCGATCCCCCCTGGATTATGGGTGACCCGCCGTATGAAAACCAGACAGTAACGGTGTCTCCTGAATTCAGTGGTGAATTGAGATCCACACTGACTGTTTCATCCTCCTGAAGGAACGAAAGGGTGCCCTGAGCGTCCCATACAGAGTCTATGGTCATTCCCTTAAAATCAAGAACAATACCTGTAAGATTACTTTCCTCCGACTGAAGGAGCAGACCGGATGTGCCGGCAATTTCTTCAATCCCTTCGAATATCTCCAGTGAGACATCGTAGTGAAGCGCATCAAATGAATGGGGTCCCCGTGACAGAGCATCTGAAGAAAAGTCGTCTGCCTTCCCGTCATGGCCAACATCAGAGGCGGGTATAGTCATTAATGAAACCATCAGGAGCATACAGTGAAAGAGCATAACTTCACCTCTTCAGTAAACTTCAACTGCGGCACGGCGAATACAGAACTCCACCATCAACTAAGCCAAGCAGGGCTTAGCTTACCAATACAAAATACTACAGGTTGCCGACTCTCTCTTCGAATCGGGCGGCACCACAATCATTCACAGTATAACCGTGGTGCTCCAGAAACTCCAACCCTTCCCTGAAAGCCGCGTCTGCAGTCGGGACATGTGTTACAATGGTCTGCCAGAATCGACTCCACCAGTACTTTCTCTTTGCTTAACTTCAGCTATTACGGTGTATCCGTATTTTTCCAGGAACAGGAATGCCACAGACACCTGCCCTGAAATCTCCCATTCGATAGACTGTTTTGAGGTCCGCAGCCGGTGTCCTGTGGAATTGATGCTAAGCTTTTTCTATACATTGTCTTTTGTTTCCTGTCTCTTTCTTATGGAGACAACCAGTGCTGCTGTGTATGCTGCAAAAACCAGCACCCAGCCCAGCCAGATGGCTCTGCCTGCGTGGAAATAGTAGATAGCAGATACAGCTGCAAACAATGCGTTTGCCGAATTCAGGATCGCTCTTGTTTTGAAAGGGTGTTTGTAAACAACAAAAGCTCCGGCAATGTTGAACATGGCAACTGCTGCGCCTGCGGCTCCAGGCAGTACCTGACCGTTTTCAAAACAGTCTGCAGCACCTGCAAAGAAGGCTATTCCCGTAAAAATCAGTACAAGTCTGCGCTTTTTGCCTTTACTCCGCAACCCGGGAATAATCACCTTTTTGCTCTACTCCTGCATTCTGAAAATGGAGAGGAAGTCATCATCTATTTCCATGTTTACAACACCGTTTTCGTTGAGAATGTCAAAGTACTGCTTTACTTTAAAGGCAAGTTCTTCACCTTCCACATAATCGAATTTTACGCGGTTCAGAAACAGTTCCACGCGGTCAACAGGCTGGCGCATCATATCAAATGAAAGCTCGGCTGCAGCTCTTTTGTTTTCGTTCACCCACTGAATGGCAGACTTCAGTTCCTCAAGAAGAACCCTGCACTCCTCAGGGTGTTGTCTGGCGAATTCGCCTTTGAGAACGAGACCTGCGTTGGGGAAACTGCCGAAACCTTCGTTAACAGTGTTCCATATTGTGTTGAAGGGTATTACGGAGATCTCTGTATTCCTGTCCTGCATTATCTTGATTGCATAGCTCGCTTCAGGCTCTCTCAATACAACAGTGTCTGCCTTGCCTGTAACAAAGTCTCTGTATATCTCTTCAGGGCGGCCAAAGGGCTTTCCATACCTGAATGTAAAGTCATCGGGATCAAAGCCGGTTGCTTTGATCAGATACTTTGTGATTTTTGCAGGCGGAGCTTCTTCAAACAGTGGAACATGGATCTCTCTGCCTTTGATATCACTAAAGTCTTTTACCTTTGAACGGCTGAGCAGTACAAAATTGTCCCACACAAACAGTGCAGGAATCATTATATCGCTGTTCCTGAGCTTTGCTGAAGTTATAAGGGCCGAGAAACTGATATCTGCCCTGCCGCTTGTTATCCAGGCCAGGTGCTTCTCTGTTTCCTCCCATACTTTAAGCTCTTTGATATTTATGTGTTTTCTGATCTTTTCCGACTGAAGAAGACGCATCATCACAGGATAAGCAACAGGTGTTGCCGACTGTATAACAGCATCAACTTTTTCGCTGGAGGAACTGCTTTCCGTGGCGGTTACCGGCTTCTTGTGAAAGTAGATCCAGAATTCTCCTGTTGCTTTCTGATCTGTCTGGTGTTCAAAACCCATCTCCGAAAGCATGTTTATCATCGGGACAGGCTCAAATTGCTGAACCAGAACAAACCCGCCGTTGTCTCTGGTGGCATAAGCTTTCTTCAGTATGATGTCGAACGGATCTGTGATCATTGTTCTTACATCAAGAACTTCAAACTCTTGTTTGCGCTCCTGCCAGGGAAGCCGCTCTTCCGCTTCAGGATTAAATATTGAAATTCTGTATTCCCTGTTTTTTTCGATGTTAAATTTGTACTTCAGTCCGTCTGCAATTTTTAGCAGTTCATCCGGCTTCTCAACGGAGATAACCACAATGCTGCCCTGTGGTGGAAGCTCCGAGACCTTTTTCACAATGTCTTCAAGGGTATTCTCATTGTAGATATACCGCTCCGGGCTCTCCTCCCAGTAAATGTCTGTACTCTCATGCTCCTGTTCGTCGTCATTTCTCTTTATACAGTCGGGCATTATCTGCTGAAGTTTTTCTGCAGTACCCAGGTGTTCATTTATGATATGCAGTATTTCACAGACAGAGAACCCTGTAACCTTTGCAGCGTCTCTGAAATTGGCAAACCGCGCCAGAGTATTGTACAGTGCCGGGTTCTGCATCCTCTTGAACTTTGGAGACAATCCGGCAAGCACCTGTTTAAGTTCCGGGTGGAGGTCAAGGGTTGCTTTTACGTTGGACGAAGCAACAACTACATCGGGCATTTCTTCATAGTTGAAAACAGAAATTGCATTCACCGGACAGATTTCAATTGCCCTGTTGCACTCTGCCTCTTCCCCTTTGTTTGCAGGTTGAGTTTTGAGATATGCCTTTTTTCCCCCGCCAATACTGAAGTTGTTACCTGCGACCTCAACACAGGCTCTGCAGCCTATGCAATCTTCGGAAACTCTATACTTGTTCATTGTAACGCTCACCTTGCTGTTATTGCGTGCAGATCTTCCGCACAATTCCCATTATACTTTCCTAAGATAACCAATTACCTGCGAGGTGAAAAACCGAAGCCAAAATAATGGTTTTGTGCTAATACTCTGTCAAGCAACATCTGTCGCGTACTGCTGGCTCTCCAGTGCCGGGCGACCCACGCCAGTTCGTACCCTGCCTGCTGATTGAACGAGAGCCTTACGATCTCGTTCTCAGCCTCAGCTTTGACATTAAGCTCAGGTCAGGCTGACCAGTCCGGTCTGAATCTGCCATGTTCGATACTATTACAGATTGATAAGCAGCAGTGAAGCCACAGTGATGATAATTGCGGTAGTTTCCCTGCGGGATAGTTTTTCACCGTAAAAAATTCTGCCTCCAAGACATATAAGAGCAATTGAACCGGCACTGTAGCTGGGGAAAACTACTGAAGCGGGCATTTTTGATAACGCATTTATCAGAAAGAATGATGCGAAGAAATTCGGGATTCCTACAAGAAGTCCAACAACGACTTCACCGATGCAGGGTTTTCTTCTAATTTTTAGAAGACTGATGAGAAGAGCTGTAGCAAAGAGGAAGAAGAGAAACAGGTCTTTCATCGCCAGTACACCGTATTTCTGGTACAATTTGCTGGTGAATTCAGAAACGCCGCTGGAAAGAAAAAGAAGCAAAAGATAAGGCTTTATTGACGAAAAGATGTTGTTAGAGCTAAATCTGAGATTCACCATACCAATTGCGGTGAGAGCCAGAATAATCCCTGCCCATTGAAGTCCTCCCGGAAACTCCTTCCAGAAGATCATGCTTAGTATCATGGGAATAAGAATCCCCATCTTGGCATAGCTTCCAGCCATACCGACGCCACTTTCGCGCACGGACTTCTGGTAATAGAAGAAACCGAGGAAGTAGAGAATTCCTGTGGGTATGCCAATAACAAGCGCCCATAAAGCAGAACTCTCAACAGTCAGGAAGCCTTCTGCGCCCGGGTTGTTCCCTGCAAGTTGATTAACAAGCCTTCCCCACGACATATCGGCTAAACTGTTTAAAAGCCCCTTTTTTACAACAAGCCACAAAGAAATAGATGCAGCCATGGTGTAGTTCATGGAAAGAATTACAAATCTGTTGTGATTCTGCTCTTCTCCATGCTTCAGAATAAGCGCGATTGCAGTGCTGCAGAAGATGGCTGAAAGAAGATAAATCAATTTCTGACCGTCCCGAGGTCTTGTTTTCCCGATTATACTATTCCGTCTGGCCGAAGACAGAGCTCCACGAGTTTACCGGGGATATCAACAGAAAGCTGGTCGAGGCATCTTTGCCCTTGAAACTCCTCGGAGAAGCAATCCCCGGCTAAGTGATCAGTTCCACTGCCTCAGTCACTGATGGTAACACTTTAGGTTCCTCCTCTGATCATGGCTGTAAACCAGCGGAAATCGTGCTGTCATCATTTCAACCTTCAATCCGCGGGAACAGTGTTTCGGCTGGATAAAACGTATTGACTATATTGCGGAAAGACAGAAATTTCTCCTGCTGAAAGATCACAGATGCTTGTTCCGTTTGACAGAGATACTGCTACAGTGAAGTCTGCTATAAAGGTGCTGATTGGCCTGTGCCGGCCGCCTGATACCCTCAGAAGCGGAGAATCGTC
>JAGGYZ010000017.1 GCA_021162285.1 Candidatus Fermentibacteraceae bacterium | reverse complement strand
CTTCATATCAATGTGGGAAAGCCTGTCCAGTTCATCAGGATAATCAAGAGAGTCGAACAGTTCGGAAAAGAAAACGCTGGTGTGAGGGTAGCCTTCAGCAGAATTCAGCAGATTCAGCTTTTCCTCCCGGTCAAGAACATGCCTGTAGTAAAGGTGTGCCTCAGGTGCAGCCAGTTCTGCTCCACGGGTAAACCGCTTCGCCAGAAATTCAAAGCTGAGTTTGTTGAAAGACACAGGCAGCGTGTCTGCCATATGCAGATTCAGTTTCCGAACAAATGAAGGTACATATTTTCTGTACTTCCTGGAAATATAGTTGGCCATGTGGGTTTCATAGGCATTTGATATTTCATCTCCACCTTCACCGGACAGCAGAACTTTCACGTATTTGCGTGCCTCTGCAGACAACAGCATAAATGGTATGGCGGAGCCGTCACCGATTGGCTCATCCATGTATGCCATTTGACGGAACAGGTTGTTCTTTACATCATCGGGATTCACTGTAATCTCGTGGTGTATTGTACCTGTATACTCTGCCATAGCCCTCTGGAAGGAAGACTCGTCAAAACTCTTTTCATTGATCTTCAGTGAAAACGAATGCAGTTCACTCCCCTTGCCCAGAACGCGTGCCAAGCCAAGAATTGAACTGCTGTCAAGCCCGCCCGAGAGTGTTGTTCCAACTGCGGCATCTGCTATAAGATTTCTGTCAACTGCGTCAAGAATTGCCTGGTAAAACCCTTCTTCAGCGTCATTCAGAGTCATACTATAGTCAGGATTGAACCTGATTCTGTAGTACTCTGAAGGTATCGGATACGACGGTTTCGTCAGATCGATCTCAATAAGATGAGATCCGTCAAGTTCGTTAACCCCCTGAAAAGCGGTAAGGGTTCCTGGAATGTAAGCCAGAGAAAAGTAGTGAAATACTGCTTCTCTGTTTACTTCAGGTGTGAATTCAGGAAGCTCCATAAAAGACTTGATCTCGCTTGAAAAATACAGTTTGTCGTTCAACACCATCCAGAACAGTGGCCTTGTTCCATAAAAATCACGGACTATAAACACCTTTTTCAGCTTCCTGTCATACAGACAGAATGCAAACATTCCCGACAGGTGCTGCAGGCACTCTATACCAAGTTCCTGGTACAGATGCAGCAGAACTTCCGTATCCGAAGATGTTTTGAAATTGTATTTCTCTTCCAGTCGGAAATCCTCTTTCAGTTCTCTGAAATTTGTAATTTCACCGTTGTACGCCAGCCAGACGGTGCCAGAATCGTTACTCATTGGCAGACTCGCCTGCTCAGACAGGTCTATGACACTGAGCCTGGTGTTCCCAAGAAAACACAATTCATCATGCAGAAAGCCGATATCATCAGGACCCCTGTGACGAAGGATTGATGTCATCGCCCTGCCCCGATCAATATCTGTACTGTTCAGTCTGGAATTCAGGCAGACTGTTCCGGCAATTCCGCACATATCGCAACCTCTCTGTTTGATACAATGCCAAAGGTAATCAATCCTCGGTATATTACCCACCCTGCAAGTTCATTTGTGATCCCGTCGGCGAAAGCCGCTGGATGCTTTGTGTGAAAGGAATCTACCGGTACTCTCACTAATATCCGTAAATTACAACAAGGAATCGGTGCTTCAGGATTTTTTCGATTCAATCTATCCTAAAATCCCGCAAAATTATACCTACACCGGGAACGGAACATCAAATGCCTTGTAGATCTCTTTCTGTTTCTTTGTCAGCGGGAACAGTATCCTCCGACCGTCAATCACCTGTGTTCTCAGCTTCTCCATTGTCTTGATCAGATCTTTCATAGTCATTGTCTTGTACAAATCATTATCCAGCATTATCCGGTGAATGTGTGAGCTGAGAATAAGTGCTATAAACCCCACAAAGACCTTGCTTTCCATTGCCTGTTGAGAATGCACCCGCAACCGACCCAGTCCGAGACTGTTTTTCAGGCGCAGGAAACCCTTCTCAACAACGTCCTTGTCTCTGTATATCCTGATGGCTTCTGCAGCGTCCTGAATGTAATTGCTCACTGTTACCAGCCAACCGGCGTTCTTAAGTTCCTGTGCAATCACATCATCACGGATGTTTATTGTGTACCCGCTTTCATGCTTTGATGACTTGCGAATGATCAAGTAGTGCTCAAACTCATTCTTCAATTTACCATTGTCAGGATTCGTCTGTGCCTCTTCTACAAGTTGTCTGACAATGCCGTAAAGTCGATTCTTGACTGCAGTTGCTTTCAGGTCATTGTAAAAAACATGAACAAAGAGCTTGTGGTCTTTGCTCCAGGAACGCTCAAGAGATACTCCACGAAGAGTATCCCCTGCGCAGACAATTGTGTTCTGAACGCTGTCGATATCCTTGCATTCGGATTTAATCATCTTTTTTGTAAACCCAAGTGTGAGGGGAAGAGCCAGGAGAAACCGTACACCCTCTCTCTCGAGAAGCATGTTAACATTCTTTCGGCTTGAAAATCCCTTATCCATAACGATCATTATCTGTTTAAGCTCATCAGGTGCCATTTGTGCAATGGTAGTTTCCAGGGTGCTGACATCCCGGATGCTACCATTGTACACAGTCATTCGAACAGGCAGCCGTGATTGATATCCGAGAAGCATACAGAGATTAATTTGAGCAAGCTTGTCGCCATCTCTGTTGTAGCCCCATTCAACATCATCAATAAGCTTAGACCATGAAGAGATGCTTGTTATATCCAGAGCAAGATATTCTCTATCGCTTCGGTAAGCACTCCAGGCCTTGAAGAAACGCTGCCGTTCATCGTCCGTGATATTCTGCAGTAATTCGCTGATCCTCTGAGAAGAAAGCAACTGATTGTTCCTGAAATCGCTGCGTTTCATCCAGTCCGCACAATATGCTACCGGTTCACCGCAGGAAAGAAGGAAGGAAGCTACTGCAAAGATTTGTTCATGTATAAAGGGAAAGGTCTGTCGTAAGACAGGAGTCAGTCCAATGCTTTCAGCTATTCCATCCAGCAGATGAATCATGCCTGTCTGCAGAATGGTAGACCTGCGGACATCCTCAACACTGTAAACAGGCGAACATTCTGCAGACTTGACGGTAATTCCTTTTGCTT
>JAGGYZ010000004.1 GCA_021162285.1 Candidatus Fermentibacteraceae bacterium | reverse complement strand
GGAACCAGGCTGAAAGTCGGAGAGAACACATTTTTTGATATCACAATAGGTGGCGACTGGGTTCCCATCGGTGGTAATCTTGCCGGCGAAGTCGAAGAAGATCTTTCAGGCATAAAGATTCAGGGGAGCCTTATTTTTTAAGTATAGACGCCCCCAGCTGGCCGCATGCTCCTGCAACCTCTCCGCCTCTGGAGCGTCTGAGGGTAACAGCCTGACATCTTGGATAGAGGTAGTCTATGAACTTCTGCGTTGTCTGCTCTGAGGGTTGACGCCATTCCAGGTCAGGAACGGCGTTGTACACCAGCAGATTGATTTTGCAGGGAATGTCTTTTGAGTAGTCCGCAAGAGCTGCGGCTTCCTTAAGTGAGTCGTTTGCCCCTTCAATAAGACAGTACTCGAGGGTAACTCTTCTTCCTGTTGTTCCCGTGTATTCCAGCATATCCCGCTTCAGTTGTGAAAGACTTATAGCTTTTGCCGAAGGGACCAGCATCTCTCTTGTTTCCTGGACAGCACTGTGAAGAGACACCGCAAGGCCGTACTGCTTTCCCATATCCACAAGTTTCCGAATACCACCCGGGATTCCCACTGTGGACACGGTAATCTTTCTTTGGCCTATACAGATACCCCTGTCATCACTGATTATCTCAAGGGCATTTCTAACTGCGTCCCAGTTGTCCATTGGTTCACCCATTCCCATGAGAACAACATTGCTTACCCTGTTTTCTGAGTTTGCGGCAACTGTATAGAGTTGCGAGACGATCTCGTCTGTCGTCATGTTTCCGTGGAACCCGGCCTGACCTGTCATACAGAATTTGCACCCCATACGGCATCCGTACTGGGTAGACAGGCACACGGTAAACCGGGGCGGCTCCGGGATCAGTACCGTTTCAGCAGGGCCGGAAGGAAGGCTCAGCAGGAATTTGACTGTACCGTCTTCGGAAGCGATACTGTCTGTCTGTTCCGGATGGGTGATGACGGAGGATGACTTTAGAATACTGCGGAATTTCAGAGAAAGGTCAGTCATCTCATCGAAAGAAGTTGCCCTTCTGTGGTGAAGCCATGTGAACAGCTGTTTTGCCCTGAAAGGCTTCTGATGCAGTTCATCAACCAGCCATGTTTCCAGATCGGAAAACTTCATGCCGAGTATTCTAATCAAAGCTGCATCCTTTCCAGAGGGTCAGGACGAAAGATAATGTAAAAAGCCGCACCGGACACATTGCCGGTGCGGCTTTTATGCACGAAGATCTAGAACGAGTATGAAGTTTCGAAATGAACGGTATTCTGTGAATGGCTTACAGCTATTCCAGGGCCAAACGGGTTAACCATCTGATCGGCGTTGTTGTTTGTCTGTGTGTTCTCGAGACCGAGTTCGTACGCAAGGTCAAAACCCAGGTCTCCCAGATCAAGACCGTATCCAAGGGTTACATGTTTCTCAACAATTGCCGGAAACAGCGGGGAGAGGTACTGATCCGGAACAGGGTTCCTGCCGTAGTTGAATCCTGCTCTTACAGTGTTCATTTCATTGACAGTGTATTCCAGCCCCAGAGCATAAACCATCTGGTCGTCCCATTTCATCTGGAATGGCATGGTTCCTGTGTATCCGCCCTGGCCATCGGGGAATGGTGCTGCAGGGTATCCTGCAGGAGGATCACTTACCTCAAGTTCAACAACCCCCATGGTTGAAGACCAGTTGATCCATCTGGTATCAACTGCAACGAGCAGGTTTGAAACAGGCTGGAAAGCAACACCGAACTCGGCTTCCTGTGGCCATGCGAAATTGTTCATCTGTGCTTTGTAATCAACAACACCGCCGGCAGATTCTCCGAAGTTGATCGCGGCGTTTCCTCCGGTGAGATCGAGAGAGGCTTCAGAGGTGTAAACAGCACCAAGCGTCATTCTGTCGCAGATTTTGAACTGAACACCAAACCGCCCTGCCAAACCGGTGTCTGTGAGATCTGTAACATCCATCCCTCCGGGACTTCCCGGGAACATGGCAAACTCCATCTTTGCGTAACCGCCGATTGCGGAGAGACCCAGTGTGAGTTTGTCACTGACCTGGTAACTGGCAGCACCAGTGAGCCTCATGTACATCACATTCGATGAGATCTTGTCTGTTGTTGTAGCACCAGTAGGGAAATTAAGGAATTCCACTCCCATGCCGCCCTGGGCGTAGGCTTCCAGGCCGAGGATCCATGGAGAATTGGTACCGAGTTTTTGTGTGTATGCAAGGTATGGAAGGGGAAAGAGCTGATCTTCACCATCAAGATCAAGTCCCATTGCCTCATTGGAAACATTCAGGCCGGGCATAAGCAGAGAAACTCCTGCGGCTATACCGCTATCGTCCAGCCTGCCCATTGTGGCCGGGTTACCTGCTACACCGGAAAAGCTGCTGCTTACAGCTGCATCTGCTCCTCCCATTCCCGATGAGCGAACATTGTATCCAGTCATGTTCATTCCGTTTGTAGCCAGTGCCGAGCCTGCGAAAACTATGCAGACTACCAGCAGGGTTGCGAATCCTGTTCTCATTGTTCTTCCTTTCTTATCTATTGAAACCCATGTAATAGTTACACAATTCACAATTAGAATATATACTACAGATGTACGAAATTCAACCCCGGAATGGTTATTGTTCTTTCCCGACCGGCTTTTCTCTCTTATGATTGATGACTGAAACAGACCAGAAAGGAAATCTTATGCCTCAGATGGTTGGCATTATTGGTGGAAGCGGAATTTACTGTATTCCGGGAGTGGAGATACTGAGCAGCAGAAGGATTGAAACCCCCTTCGGAGACCCTTCCGCCGAGGTTACATTTGGAAGTCTTCACAGTCTGGATGTAGCATTTATTCCAAGACACGGAAAAGGGCACATCTACACACCGTCGGAAGTTCCCTACGCGGCAAACATCTATGCCCTTAAAAGTGTCGGAGTAGATACGCTGATAAGTTTCAATGCAGTAGGCAGCCTTCGCGAGGAGATAAAGCCCAGGCATTTTGTCGTTCCAGATCAGCTGTTTGACCGTACGAAGGGAATCAGAAAGCCCAGTTTTTTCGGGAATGGCGTAGTAGGCCATGCCACCTTTGGTGATCCGTACTGCCCTGATTTAAGAAGCATTCTTGTCAAGGCAGCCGAAAAGGCCGGAGTTGTGGTTCACGATGGCGGCACCATGGTGGTTATGGAAGGCCCGGCTTTCAGCACCAGAGCGGAAAGTGAATTCTACAGGGCACAGGGATGGGACATCATCGGGATGACAACCCTGCCAGAAGCCAAACTGGCGAGGGAAGCCGGTATCTGCTACGGCACACTCGCCATGAGTACCGATTATGACTGCTGGCATCAATCGGAAGTGGATGTTACCGTTGAAATGGTAATGGAAGTGGTAAAGGACAATGTGACAATGGCAGGAAAAGTACTTGGAGAAGCCCTTCTGATCCTCAGCGGCAGCGGAGCGAAACAGTGTAGCTGCAACGATCCTGTAGGTGTAATGACCTCCCCTGATGCATCTCCTGCTGTAAAGCTTTCACAGCTGGAAGTGATCCTGAGAAGATCATGAGGCTGCTTCGCGATGTTGGAGAACACGGTTTTATAAGGGTACTGAGGGAGCGTTTTCCCATGCAGGCTGCAGGTGATGATGCTGCCGTGCTTGCATCGCTTGAAACTCCGGTTGTTACAACGGATTCATTCTTTGAGGGAACGCATTTTTACCGGTGGTGGACTACCCCTGAAAAAACTGCTGCAAGGCTTCTTGAAGCAACTCTCTCCGATATAGCTGCCATGGGCGGAGAACCCCGAAGTGTTTTGTCCTCTATCGTTGTTTCTCCGGACATGGAGCTTGACTGGATTCTTGAATTCTACAGGGGATTGACCTCAAGGACGGACTGTCCTGTTGTGGGTGGAGAAACGGTTAAAGGTTCTGTTTTCGGAGTAACCCTTACTGCAATAGGTGAGTGTGGGGGCAAAAAACCCTTTCTCAGAACTGCTGTAAAACCCGGTGATACGCTGTGGGTCACAGGACCCGTGGGTAGAGCACTTGACTCGCCTGAACTTCTGGAAAAAGGCAGGAAGCAGCAGCTTTCACCTGTTGAGGCAGCACAGACAGAGTTGTTCCTCTCACCAGTTGCGAGGTTTGATGCTGTACCGCTGCTCAGGGGTTCTGGGGTTGAGGCGGCTATAGATATCTCCGACGGGTTGTTTTCTGAATGTATCCATCTGTCACGGGAAAGTGGTGTGAGGATTACAGTAGAGCTTGAACGTGTGCCTGTTGTACCTTATGCACTGAACAGAGCTGTTGAAGCCTGCAGTGCAGGGGAAGATTTTGAACTGCTTTTTGCACTTCCCCGCAGTTTGCCCCCGCCTGGCAGAGGTTTCTACATGGTTGGTTCGGCCACAGAAGGTAAAGGGTTCGCTGTTACAGAGAAGGGCACAGATAAAGAGCTGTCTTCACAGGGGTATGACCACTTTACCCCGGTGAACTGACTGCAGAGCGGCGGCAGACAATACTGCCCACAGGGGCACCGATGTCTTCTGCGATAACCGGGCACTTTACCTGAAGAAGGCAGAAGACTTTACTGCCTGCGTCGCTTAAAGACTCGTAGTTCCCCTGCCCCTTCGCGATGATAACCGGTGCTCTCTTGAAAGCTTCGTTGAACTGATCAGAACACAGCTCAAGAATTGTACCAGGGGCATCGCTTCCATTTGGCAGGATGTCTGCAACATTGTGGAGGCCGGCCTCTTCCGCGTCCTGTACTGTTGCATCGTTAAGAACAGGTACCCCCCGGACAGCATATACAACCGGGATGTTCAGTCTTTCTATAAAGGCTCTGTCGAACACGGTCTCACCGGTGTTGTCTGCAAGGTACAACAGGTGATCGGCGGCTGAAAGCATGCTTTTCAGTTCCTCTGTATGGTCTATGGCGAATGGTTGCTTAAGAACTTTTTCAATGGTTTTTTCCAGGTCTCCAAAATGTTCAACCACGCCAAGATCCATGATGTTTCCGGCAATTGCCAGTCTGATGGCTGTATCCATGGGGTCTTTTGAGCTGTCTATCAACCGGCGGATTTCCGGCAGCATTTTCAGAGCCTGTTTTGTGCTTTCAAGTTTAGCCTCTCTGTACGGATCAGATGAGGAGATTTCCTGTTTTACTGCATGGTGAACGAGGCGGGCAATTTCAGGAGGGTTTGCCCCGGTATCAAGTCCGTCCAGAATGACCATAGTATTTTTCAGGACAGCGAGTTGCTGATGTTCCGTTCCCCCGGCTCTTCTTGCAGCACTGAGAGCCTGTCTGAGAAAACATGGATAGCAATCGAGGTATATCTTCATTTTACTCTTTCAAAGCTTGTATGGCAGTGGCACTCATAGTTCCGGTGAGACTGCATGCCGGGTTCTTGAAAAGCAGATTCAGTTCGTAGCCGTCTGTTGTGCTCAGGTCCCACAGAGGAACAACATCTGCTGGATTGTGAGCAATGGACAGCAGGGAATCATCTTTGAACAACAGAGGATCGATCCTGATGTTGTATTCATTGATAACATCCCACGCATGAAAAATACATCCTTCAGTGTCCAGTATCAGCCCGCCTTCAACTGTCATGGATAAACCGATTTCCCCGGCTGCAAGCCTTGCCATCTCTTCACTCATGGGTATACAGGGACCAGGCAGGGTTTCCGGGATGTTCATTGAATGGAGTGTGTGTGTTATCCACGCAAGGGCTTCGTCTGAGATCTGCCCGGTAACCGGTCTCATGGTGCCAGGTTGCTGAATTATGCTTACAGTAACGGAGAGCCTGACAGTCTGTCCTGGAGCTATGATGGGAATTCTCGCGGAAAGAAGACCTCCCGACGGAGTGAAATCATTCGAGATAATGGTGAGGGTCTGAAACGGCGGGTGAGACACCGGCATGGGGATTATCACCTGGATATCCCATGCCGCAGCATCACCTGTGTTGGTTATCGATGCTGTGATCACCAGGGTTGTGTCCAGGGGAGATACCCCGAGCCTGCGGTTGATCAGCCACCGTGATGTGCTCTGGCTGGAGCTGTTTCCCAGAGCTAATCCGTATACCCGGTACGCTTCAGGAAACCTTCCCGACACTTCCAGGACATGAGCGAATTCAACCATGCGCCTGCCGTCTTCCGCAGCAGCCATCTGCGAATAGTAAACAGCGGCTTCAGGAATACTGCGGATGGAGATAAGTGCCCTTGCAGAATCGGCAGGAGAAATGGAAAACCCCAGTAGTACAAAAAGAATTGTCACTGCCGGAGCCCTTTGGCCGGCTCCTGACCGGATGCCCTGGCAGCAGGTATGAGTGCAGCAGCAAGGCTGATAAGAACAGCCACCGCTCCTGCCGCAATAACCTCACCGAAGGAAACTTTCATGGGAAATGACTCGTGGAAAGAGTAAACATCCGGAAGTTGAATGATACCGGTAGAACCGATCAGCCAGCAGCCGGCAAGACCGAGAAGAATACCTGAAAATGCCCCTGTAAGACCTACAAGAAGACCCTCCCAGAGAAAAACATGCAGTATAAGTTTCCCGCCTGCTCCCATGGCTTTGAGAACTGCAATATCCCGTCTTCTCTCGACCACACTTCTGGCAATGGTTCCGGTTATGTTGAAAGATGCAACCAGAGTTATAAGCAGAATGGCTGCAAAGGCACCAAGACTTTCGAGCTTGAGGCTGGCATAAAGAGCGGGATTTCTCTGCTGCCAGGTGAGAACAACCATGGAATCCGGGACGGCCTGCTGCAGAGCTTTTACCGTCTGCTCCTGTGTGTAACCCTGTTCCGGTTCAATAAACAGACCGGTGTATCCTCCGCCGGGAAGAAACATCCTGGAGGCAGTTTCCAGAGGAATGTATACTATTTTTCTGTCATTCACCGGCAAACCGGTTTCTATCGACCCGGTAAGTATCACCCTTCCAATTCCCGTTCTGCCGCTGGAAAAGAAGGCGGAAGGCGGGAACAGAAGAATTGTGTCTCCTGCACTGTGCATAAAGTCTTCAGAAAGGTAGATGCCCATCACTGCTCCGGGAAGATCACTGCTGTTAACAGTCGGAGCACTTCCCCATATAAGCATAGTGTCCAGACCGCTTTCCAGGAAGCTCTGTTCAGTTACACCCCGGACCAGACATCCGGCTTCCATGTCTCTGGATGGCATTCTGGCCACTGCTTCGCCTTCGATAAAAGGAGAGACAGATCGGACCTCCGGAAGCAGAAGCAGACTGGAAACAAACACGTAGTCATCAGGCAGAGGATTCGAGCCAGCCGATAGAACAGCAACCGGTGCATCCACAGCCTTGACGCTTCCACTGATAAAATCCGCCAGGCCGGCGAGAACACTCATAACTATCACTAGAGCCGCCACACCCAGTGTAACTCCTGCTGCGCTGACAACAGAAGCGAAAGCCAGTTTATTTTTCTGCGGATGACGCCTTAAATAACGCCATGCGAGTTTCCAGGAAAGACTAGACAGTGGAACCTCCATTCACCCTTTTGAGTATTGATTATATATCAAAACTGCCTCAACACGAATTAGGGGGGATAATTCTGTCTGGACTACTGCTGATTCTTGCAGTTACGGCGCTGGAACATGTTGTTACTGTGGATGTTGGAGATTCGTATCTTCTGGGGACCGATGGTTTGTATACCATATTACTGCCGGAGTTCTATACCGTTGAAGCGGATGGAAGAGCTCCGCTGCCCTGTTCTGTTCGTTTCTTCCCGGTTCCTCCGGGCTCGGAACCGCGGCTCGAATGGACAGTTGGTTCCACAGGCTCAACCGGGTGGGACAGGTCTCTGGTTACAGCCTCGGCTCCTGTTTTCTCGGGAAGCGGTCTGCAGACCACACAATCTTTTCTCCCTGTTCCGTTTCCTTCCGAACATTCACCGGTATCGTTTGAAATAATACATCTTCTTGGTACAACCGTTGCGAAGGTGACGATCTCTCCATTCTGCTATGGAACTCCTGCTGTCTACGCAAAACAGATCAGTTACTCCCTGTCTTATCCGGAAACCTCCGGCGGCAGGTCGGTTGAAGGTACACTTCTCGGGGCTCTTTGTCCTGATGCGGAGACATGGTGGCCGGACACACACAGGTCACCGGAAAGCCCATTCTGGGGTAAACCATGGGCAAGGATTGGAGTGGATAACACAGGATTTTATTCTGTGACTGGCGAAGAACTTGAAGCATCAGGATGTGCTGTCACAGGTGTTCCATCTGCCAGTCTTGCTGTGTTTTCTGGTCCGGGCACAATGTTTGACCCTGCTGACCCCGGACAGGAACATCAGCTGGCTCCGGTTGCTGTAACTGTATTTGATGGAGGAGACGGAGTATTCGATGCCGCAGATTCACTGATTTTCTTTGGTCGGGAACTCCGGCACTGGAATTTCACAGCAGATTCATTGTTCAGGTCACCTCACCGTTTTGATGCGGCCAACACCTACTGGCTCACATGGGGTGGCAGCAATGGAGCAAGAATTGCTCAGTCCAATGCATCTCCCTCAGGCGGACCGGAGATACAGCAGGGCGTATCTCCCTTCGGATTTGAACAGGAGATATTCTGGGAGTTCTACGAAGACAGAACGGGATGGGTGTGGGACTACCTGGGGGGTGATTTTGCAGCATACTTTTACCTCAGTGTACCGTATTCTTCGGATACAGCTACTGTAAGACTCTCTATTGTAAACGGAGGAGTACCTTCTCAGACCCATGAAGTGCAGGCCGAGCTGGAAGATGTTGTAATACTGGATACCCTTGCAAGAGACACAGTTGGCAACAGCAGAATGGAGTACTTCACACTGCAGAATATTGATGTGAAACAGGGTGGAAATCTGCTTCAGGTCTGGTGTGATTATCCTGGAGGATCGTATTTCAACTACGCAGAGATACTGCTTCCAGTAAGCCTGTCTGAATCTGCAGGTTACCCGGTTGCTCTTTCCAGCTATGCTCCCGGGCTTCATTCAATGCATATCGGTTCGGTTTCACCAAACTGTCTTATTTACAACATCAGCGATCCATTCAACCCTGTTGAGTTGACGGACTGGATCCTTTCCGGCAATGAAGCACAACTGTCTACCACTGTAGAGGGTGAAACTGCCGTATTTCTGGCTGTAGAACCTGAAAACTTTCTTTCCCCTGAGTACATTGAATCGGCGCAGCCAGGCAGAATACTTGGTGCCTCTGTTCCTGCTGATGTAATAGTTGCAGTTCCTGAAGATCTGACGAGCGGTCTGTCAGTTCTTCAGTCAGTTTATGAGGCCAGAGGTCTGTCTGTGCTTACCGTTACATACACAGAGATATACGATGAGTTCGGTCAGGGCGTTTCCGACCCGGGGGCAGTGAGGTCCATGGTGAGGTGGGCTCTTGATACATGGTCCGTTCCTCCACAGGCTCTTCTTCTCGTTGGTGACGGATCAAATGACCCTCTGGGTTACGTTACGGGGAACAAGACCCCTGCGCCGGTGAATGTGATTCTCGGTTCAGGTTTTTGCAAGGATGCATATTTTACAACGGTTCATACCGGTGGGAAAGACCCGGAAATTCCTGTATCAAGAATACCTGCTTCAACAATTGATGAACTTCTGATTGCTTCTCAAAAGGCTGCTGCAGTTGAAGACCCGTCTGCTCTGGGACCATGGGCCAACACTGTTCTTCTGGCTGCCGATGATGAGTGGAGTGCGGATACATATGTAAAGGATTCTTACCACACAGTGATGTGCGAGTATCTTGCAGACAGCATTATTCCCCCATCTGCAAATATCGTTAAACTTTACGAAATACAGTACCCGTGGCCTCCGGGATCTACTGCCGGAGGAGTCCATCCTGAAAAACCTGAAGCTTCTTCTGATTTTGTGGAGTTGCTGAACGAGGGTATGTCATATCTGGCTTTTGTGGGTCACGGTTCCTACGATCAGATGACCCATGAAAAACTGTTCTCTTCCATTATGGTCAGTCAGTTAACTAACGGTCCCAGATATTTTCTGTACAATTCATTCTCCTGTGCCAACGGCCACTTTGATCTGTCTGCCGGTGACTGTCTTGCAGAGCATCTTCTTTTTCATCCGGGAGGAGGAGCTTTCGCTACCATAGCCTGTACAAGAGGAAGTTATGCTCTTGCAAATAAATATCTATCTTCCCACCTGCTTGCTAGACTTCATGATGGCAATTTCAGTACAGCTGAAGCCTTGTGGTTGTCACAGATTGAGATAGGAAACAGCGATAACTATCTGTACACAGTTCTTGGAGACGGTGGTGTGCACCTGCCCGCTGTGGAGACACAGGGGTATTCTGCAGTGCCGGCAGACACTCTGACACGGGGCAGGGTGAACACTGTCGATGTGTCTTTCCCTGAAGAATCATCATTCATGTTCAGGTGTACTGAGAGTGCGGATACGGTGGTTTACGTAAGCCCTCTGTCCGATGATTGCATCATTCCCTACCTGCGTTACGGTTCCGAGGTGTACAGCAGTATTCTTTCAACGGATCCTGATGGTGATGCCAGTGTTGATTTCTTTGTTTCACTTCAGGCAGACACAGGCAACCTGGCCAGAACAGATGCAACCGGAAGAACGGGAGACATACTGGGAACTGGCTATTCCTGGCCGATTCCCCTGGTTGATAACGGTACCTATGTTAACGATACCACAGGACCGATCATTGAACTGAGCTTTCCCTGCTCTGAGGGCAGCGGGATCCCGTCAGTCTACCAGAATGCGCTGATGCATGCTGTGCTTTCCGACAGTTCCGGTATCTGTGTTCTGGGAGATGATGCAGGCTCAATTATCATAGGCTCTGTAGACGGTGGGTATGAAGACATCACCAGTCTGTTCTCCTACGACCATGGAAGCTACACAACAGGCTCTCTGGATTACTGTATTCCCGACCTTCTGCCTGGTATCCATCAGATCCGGGTGGTGGCAAGAGACGGTATGAAGAACACCGGGGAGAGCACTCTTGAATTCAATGTTCTTCAGGGGAATGCACCTCTGCTGGAAAAAACGGGAGTTTATCCTAACCCTGTGAGAGGACCCCGGGCATTCTTTTTCACAACATCATCTGCAGGAACAGTGGAGGTCACAGTATTCACCGTTGCTGGCAGACCTGTGTGGTCTGGAAGAGCATTTGTACAGACCGGTTCCGGCCAGCTGGTG
>JAGGYZ010000301.1 GCA_021162285.1 Candidatus Fermentibacteraceae bacterium | reverse complement strand
TGTAATACCACTCAAGAGCTTTTCTTCCCGCATACCTTTCCCAGCATCCGTTTGACCCGCATGGACAGGGAATACCGCCCTCTTTTACAGTCATATGACCGAACTCACCTGAATATCCCGTGCCGTACTGAACAGCTCCTTGGTTGATTATTGTTCCACCTATGCCTGTTCCAAGAGTTACCAGCAGCCAGAGCCCCTGTGATGGAATCAGCCCGGAATTGATTGCTCCTATTGCAAACGCATTGCAGTCGTTGTCCACAACAACTGGAATCCCGATTCTGTTTTCAAGTATACTTCCTGCCTGAACACTGTTCCAAAGAGACAGATTCGGACTGAATCTGATTGTTCCTCCTGAAGACCTGTCTACGAGACCTGCAGTTCCCAGACCCAGAGCGACAGGTACTGCATCGTATTCCAGAACGAGGTCGGAAATGCTGTTCAGAAGCTTTTCCGGTTCACAGTTTTCACCGGTTGGAAGTGTTTCCACCATTTTGAAAACACCGTCAACTATGCAGCCGATCTTTGCATAGGTGCCGCCGATATCGATACCCCAGTAAGCTTTTTTGTCAGTCAATCCCGATAATCTCCCCGTCAACTACTGTCATCATGGGCCACGAAACTCTTGTTTCCGTATCGCTTCCCAGAATGCATCTGCCGGATGCTCCGTACCAAGGTCCCATTGAAGACAGTTTTCTTGCGATTCTGCTTCTGGTAGGGGTTGAAGCCTGTGCCCAGGCGTCCAGCAGCATGCCAGCGGCGTCGTACCCCTGTGCGGCTATGGCAGTGGGCTCCTGCCCGTATGTTCTGTTGTAACCGTACACGAACCTGGCTGTTTCCGGGTAAAGAGAGTTCAGACCGAAAGCAACTGTAAAAATAGCGCCCTCGACATATTCACCGCCATGTCTCAGAAGCAGATCGTCGTCCCACCCGGATGTACCGAAAAGTGGAACTTCTACGCGGTAAAACCTTAATTGAGGCGCAATCTGAATGGCATCCCACGCCGATACCGGAAGGAAAACAGCCTGCGGAGAGTAAGCCTTTATTGCGGTGATCTGGGCTCTGAAGTCGGTGTCTCCAGGTTGATATCCCTGGGATGAAACAACTGTTCCTCCCAATCTCTCAACCACTGATTTGAACTGTTCTGCTTCTCCTGTGGCCTGGGATGTGTAGGGGTAGATAACCGCAAACCTGGACAGTCCTTCATGCCTCACTGCGTATTCCGCCACAGCCGCTGCCTGGTTTCCAGTACTTACAACCAGTCTGAAAACGGGGCTTCCAATGTTGTCCACACTGCCTGAAGTCGCAGTGGGGGACAGCAGGGGAATACCAGCTCTATCAGCAATGGAGGCGACGTTAAGTGTGGATGAGCTTGTCAGCGGTCCCAGAATGGCAATGCAGGAGGGGTTGTCTGCCAGTTCCTGCATAAGCTCCATAAGTCTTTCAGGATCTCCTCTGGTGTCAAAATCAACCAGCTGAGGAGCATCTGAATGCATTTCAGAGAATCTGTCGAAGGCCAGATGTGCACCCTGTGAAACCTGCCTGCCGTAAACAGCCCCTTCTCCTGTAAGGGGCAGAAGCATTGCTATCCAGCTATCACCGGCTGTATCCGGCTGGCCGTAGTCCGGTCTGCCCCACAAATTGTGGGCTCCCGGGTACAGTCTGTCTATTTCATCTCCGTACAGCGCAGCCCGGGCATAGTCACCGGTTGTGGCATGCCGTTCTTCAAGCTCAAGCAGTACATAGAGTTCCAGCCAGCCTCTGCTTCTGTAGTCTGCCAGAGTACTAGTCTGGATATGGTTCAGCTGTTCTCTGCACAGTTCTGCCGCCGACCCGGCTCTGTAGCTGTCGAGATCTTCCAGATCGACTGCTGCAAGAGTGTTCAGCGCAGACGATGGTGAGGAACCGGCCTCAATACGGGCCTTGAGGAAAAGAGCCCGGGATTTAACCACCGGGTCAGTAGAAGACGTATACCTGGAAGCAACAGCCAGTGCTTCATCTCTTCTGCCCAGAAGGAGCAGGCTTTCACCCCTTGTGATAATCCACACCGGAGCATCCGGGCTGGAAGGTTCGGAATCCAGAGCTGAATCAATAAGGGTAAGAGCCTGTTCCGCGTCGCCGTCCTGCAGAAGCTGATCTGCAAGAGCGGCCTTTTCTGAAGCGGTTGAATTCTCGTTAATGTCCGGCCGGCAGCCTGCAGCGGCAAAAATTGCAAGGGTTGCAGCAAATAAATATCTCAATTTCAAATGGAATACCCCCTGGTGTTGTCTACTAATTCAGATCTGTACCACACCATACGCCGATGGTTAACCATTGCATAGTTACCGCCAGCTTCGCAGTGTGCCAGACATACCGGAGCAGTTGATAAGGTTCGGCACGACAAAGGGAATATCATTTCAAGTGCACGGAATTGCAACAGGAAAGGGGCCCCGGACGGGACCCCTTTAAAAAACACAGCTTCTACTCTGTTGTGGTTTCTTCCTCTACCGGAACGTCCATGGGGATAAATTCCTCGATGGGTATCTCCATGTTGTCTATCATCCACTGTGCATCATCTGCGAGTTCGGACTGCGGGTAATCTGCTACAAGAACACCGAAGGCCTCTCTTGCAGCATCGTAATCCTTTATCTGTTCACTGAAGGTGAATCCGATAAGGAACTGCGCCTGATCGCATCGTTCGTTCTCCGGATACCTTTCAAGGAAAAGCTTGAAGTAAACCACAGCCGTTTCAGGATCAGTTCCCATTGATTCCTGAGCCAGCGTCATAAGACTGTCTGCGCCTATGGATTCTTCAGGCAGGAAGGCATCTTCGTTTATTTCAACCGTATACTTCTCTCTGAGGCTGGCGAATCATGTATAGTAGAGAGATTTATTGCCTCTTTTGGATTTAATAAGAGCAAAAGAGAAGACAAAG
>JAGGYZ010000183.1 GCA_021162285.1 Candidatus Fermentibacteraceae bacterium | reverse complement strand
GTTTGCCAATGCGGAAATTACATGGCTGACTACCGATGATCAGAGTCTGGGCGATGGAGATTTTGCCCTTGAGCCAGGTGAAACCATCGACCTTGATATACAGCTGACCAACAGCGGGGATCAACCTCTGACAAATGCTTTCGGCATACTTCAGGCTCTGAACTCCGAGCTCACGGTAACACAGGACTATGTTTCCTACGGCACAATTAGCTCCGGTGAAACACAGTACGGGTTGTCAACATTTGCCGTACTTGCTCCTCTCGTTACACCGGCAGATGAAGTCTACGATATGAGGCTTACCCTTATGGCCGACGGCGGCTTCCAGAAGCAGCTGCTTTTTTCTCTGCCGGTGGGGTGCGGCATAGAAACAGATGTTGAAGCCGGGCAGGACGACTGGACATGGGAATCTGTCGGCAGCGGATGGGCAGACGACTGGCACGTCTCCTCTGAAAAGAATTACACTGCAGGTGGTCAGTTCAGCTTCAAGTGCGGAAGCACTGGCACAGGCGACTACTCAAACCACCACTTTGCATCGCTCTCCACTCCTCTGTTCAACCTTCCTCTGGGAAGTTCTCTGAGTTTCTGGATGTGGATAGATGCCCAGACGCTGGATCTTCCTGAAGCCCTTGATGGCGGGATTGTTCAGTATCGGCGAATTGGAGAGTGGATTGATCTTAATCCTGTGTCCGGGTATACACATGAAATTACTACAGGCTCAACAGGCCCTTTCCCTGACGGAACCGAGGTTTTCAGCGGCACGGAATCGTGGACGCAGTACAGTATCCTGCTGCCGGACTCCCTCGCGGGACCGGGGCAGGTAAGATTTGTGTTCGGGTCAGACGACAGCGGGACGAGAGAGGGCTGGTATCTGGATGATATCAATCTTGGTATGGGAACTTCCACCGAGAAACCAGACGGTGCTTCCCTGTTTACATCACCTCTGTTGGCAGTCTCCAGAAACCCCTTCTCCTCTTCCGTCAGCTTTACATGCTTTACACCGGGGACGGAGAACTCCTGTATTGAGATATTTGACATCAACGGCAGACTGATCCGATCTATTGAGTTTTCACCGGAAGATTCTCCCCAGACGCTGATATGGGATGGAACAGACTCCTCGGGAATATCCATCCCCTCAGGAGTTTACCTCGCGCGACTGCAAGGCTCGAACCTGCTACGGGTTAAACTGATAAAAATCTAACTGTTTCCAATGAACGGGGGGGGCTTCGGCTCCCCCTATTTATCAAACTCCTCATCTGAATCTGATTCAGGCCGTACAGATCTGATACCCTTTATTCTGTTCCACAGCGTTAATCTCGCCAGAATGGACAGAGCGGCTCCGTAGAAACACAAGTACTTGCAGAAAAATCTTCTGATAAAGATAGACAGAATGATTGTTATTCCGGCAACTACCAGACTTCCGGAAAGAAACAGGGTAAAAATTGTGTGAAAAGGGTCAATGGAGCAGAATGGAGCAGGCCAGCCTACGGAAATCACACCGAATCTGTCCAGAAGAATGTACGCTATAAGAGCAAACAGAATAACTGTATTGAGGTGACGGAGCTTGTTGTGAACTTTTCCCGATGGAGAAAACCTTCCCGGTACATGAATTTTATAGAGGAATTCCTGCAGGGCACCGAACGGACAGACCCACCCACAGTACACTCTTCCAAAAAATGCGGCGAAAACCAGAGGAAGAAGGAAAATTAGAATACCGCTAAGACCAAGGAAAGCAAGCCCTCCTGCAGTGAAAGCATACTGAAAAGTGCCCAGCGGGCAGAAACAGCCCTGGACCCCGAAGCCAAGTATCATCAGAGAGACTCCGCGAACTATATGGTGCGCCGAATTCCGCCTCAATCTGTCTTTAAGACTTCTGCCGTAGTATTTTCTGGAGAGCCATGTTGAAACAGGAAGAAGAAAACCCAGAGCAAGAAGAACAATGTTTATCCGCCGTAACCCTCCTGAGGGGTTCGAGCAGACGGTTCCATTTGTCACCCCATACCAGTGTGGACACAGTGCAAGAGAGTCCGGACACGCAGCAGCAGGGGGAAGACCAAGAGGACAACCGATCACCAGTGGAGTTTGAATACCTGTGGTAACAGTTGTGTCGGTGGAGACTTCGCCCTGATGCAACTCCGGGACCGGGTTGTCGCAGAAACCATTGTCGTCTTCATCTACAAAGAAAGTACATAACGGGTTCTCTGAATCACAGGCCTCATCTACCGTGTATCCAAGCGGGCAGGAGTTCCGCCTCAGGTGAGGTCTGTTGTCTTCCAGCCCGGTTATTGCAGTTTCGCTGGTATCTGTGTTTTCTACAGTATCAGGAGGTTCTGCTTCCGTTTCAAACCCTGGTGTTTCATCTTCTGCAGTCTGATCCTGCTGCTCCGTGTGATCTGGAACATCCTCTTCCACCTGTTCCGTTTCCTCAACAACCGGTGCAGATTGAAAACCTGGTTTATCGCAAAGGCCATCTGCATTTGAGTCGGTATAGAAAGTGCACCTGGCTGTTTCCAGAACGCAGGCTTCTGCAGGAAGCAGGTTAAGAGGGCACGATGGATCTATTACCGTTGTTTCTTCTTCGACGGTTTCAACAGCAGCAGTGGTATCCGGTTCTGTCTCCGTTACCTCTTCAGGCTCTTCCTCTGGCTCATCTTCTGAACCCAGAACCTCAGGACGGGCATTATCACAGAATCCATCTCCGTTAGCATCATTGAACAGAACACAGGAAGGAGCATCTGAACTGCACGCCCCCTCCGGTGTGAAGCCAAGGGGACACTGCGCGTAGAGGGCAGATGCCGCGACAAGAAGAATGATTAGTTGTTTCACTGCCCCCCCGCAGAGATCAAGACTGGAAGTTTACCTGAACAACGCCTTTATTCCGGCAAATGTTGTCTGTGAAAGATCCATCTCCCCATTCAACAAGATGTGTGGAATTTCAAAATACTGATCTCCGTACGAAAAATCATACGGTCCGTAAACACATGTCGTAAGCGATTCAGTCGAACTGTAGGTATAGATCTCATCTCTTCCATCAGGCCACGCTATCTCGAAAAGAAGGTTACCGTTTGCCGGATCATAGAAGAAAGGTGTATCAAAGTAGATCGTAGGGTCAGTATCGTAAAAGGTGATTGGATCAGTTCTTTCAAAAACCGTGTACTTCACTCCGTTTATGTAGTTGTTGTCGTAGTAAACTCCCAGTTCATTACTGGCACAGTAACCCATGTACACATAGTATTCGTAAAATGTAACACGGTCTCTTGTTGCTCCCGGAGCCTTAAAAAAAGATATGGAGTTGATAACCATTGGTTCAGAAAACAAACTGCTCGGCACTACCACCTGGTAGCGTAGTGAAAAGGTTCAATTCCCGCAAAACGGCTTCGTGCTTGGAAGCACGGACGAGCCCACCTCAACAGAAGATGCAAGCAATACGGGAACCACCAGCATCAGGAAAAGCAGCGACTTTTTCATTCTCCTGTTTCCTTTCTAATATCTATCTCTGTACCTGCGGGGCACAATCTCATATTTCATGAAACTATAAGATATTCCACGCAGCAACGGTAGCCCCGAACAAGGAATGCTCCGAAGCTCTGTAATAGCAATACACTTTAACCATACTGAAGTTTCCGTTTTCTCTCTCATTCCAGGGGACAACACTTATAGCAAGGCATTATGGCTACCTGAATGATGCCTTTATTCCGGCAAAAGTCAACTGGCTTAAACTCTGCGCTCCATTGATATACAGATGTGACATATCAGTGAAAGCATCTCCATTGGAAAGATCGTAAGCGCCTGATATGGAAGAAACTCCGGCTGTGGCAAAGTTGAATGAATAGAATTCACCATCACCATCAGGCCAGATCATATCGATGATAAGGTTCCCTGCTGCCGGGTCGTAGAAGAATGGAGTGCTGAAAACTATCTCCGGAGACGAGGCTTGAACCACAACAGGATCGTTAATTTCGAACACCCGGATTTTTGTACCGGATACATAATTGCTCTCATACACAGAGGACAATTCTCCGGCGTTGCAGTACCCCAGGTCCAGAGACAGTTCGTAGAAAGTTACCTGTTGCCCAGTTCCAGGCACAGTGTCAAAACCGATTGAATTGATTGTCATTGGTTCAGAAAAGCCATCTGACTGCACTATCACCTGATAGCGAAGTGAATCCGTTCAATTGGCACAAAAAGGTTTGTTACAGGGAAAACCGGCAGTTCCCACTTCCACTGTGGAAGCAAAAAGTGACGATACAGCGAGACTTAGAGCAAGAATACAGTATCGCATTCAGCAATTCCTTTCTATTTGAATAACACTGGAGCTCCGTTTCATGAAACTATACCTGGTCTTCCATATTTCTGCAAATAGCAATTGGACACCGCCCTTCAGGAACTGTAGACCTTTAAGAAACTGGACTTGACAAAGAAAAATAAAATGAGATATTCCCAGTCCTTGAGTGGCCCGGTAGTTCAATTGGTTAGAGCACCGGCCTGTCACGCCGGAAGTTACGAGTTCGAGTCTCGTTCGGGTCGCCAGGGAAATCTTTTTTGGGGGCGGTTCGCCCCCTTTTACTGTTTTTCCAACAGGGGTTGACTTTTCAATAACAGTGTTTAAGATTTGGGCACTGGTTTCTGGAAACGTTGATAGAACCAGTAAAGTCTCATTTTCCCGGACTTCCGCATATGGTATCCTCCCTCTTTACCTGGGAAGCCCGGTCACCCGCCCCCTCCCACCGGGGGCGGGTTTTTACATTCTGTTACACTTCCCTTTTTTCTCTCTTGTTATATTGCCTTATTGCACAATCACTAAATCCCGGGAGAGAAAAGATGAAAACTGCTGCTGCGCTGTTTACCACCATGCTTTTTGTTGCATGTGGAGAAGAAACACCTGTTGAAATACAATCCTCTGCTGAAAGCCAGGCTGTCTCCGTTCTTGGTCTTCAAACAGAGATAGGGCTTGAACTCGGTGATTCCAACTACGTTTTTGGCGTAATACAAGATCTGGATTTCACTTCAGACGGGAACCTGGCTGTTCTCGATACCGGGAAAAAAGTTGTGAAGGTCTATTCGCCGCAGGGAGAATTTCTAGGAGTATTTGGAGGAGCAGGCGAGGCTCCAGGTGAATTTCTTAATCCCAGAGGTATTGCCTGTCTCTCCGATGGTAGAATCGCTGTTACAGATCCGTTCAGCGGAGAGGTAGAGCTGTTTACCGGCGACCTGCAGTATTCTGAAACTTTCACCGGTTTCACATCACGGGCACCGTTTGTAATCACAGCTGCTGGAAACGGTTTTGCCGGGGAACTGGGCAGTATGAACCGGGATGCAGGAATAGTTACGACAACGGTTTCCCTGTGGGATCTGGAATCTGACTCTTCCATCATGTTCTCTGAGGTTGAAAACAGCTTTTCTCCGGAGTTCATTCTTCAACGAATAATGAAGCCTGAATCAGCTATGTGTGCTGACGAAGAAAATATTTACTACGCAGCACCGGCAACGGAAAACTATACAGTCTCTGTATATCCCGTGGATGGTTCGACCCCCTACGAGCTTTCCTATCCCGATTACGCACCGGTTGAAAAAACAGCAGAAGACCTTGAAGCGGATATTCAGGCATACGAATACAGAATGCAGGGGATGGCTGCAGGCGGCAGGGGAAGCCGCCTTGCAGGTATTACCTACAACCCAACGGAAAACTACTACGCAACAGGCTCTATCGGTATAGATTCCCTGGGCAACTTGTGGGTTCAAAGAGGCTGGGAGCCTGATCCAACATTCGATCTGTTCCCTCCCGGCGCTACAGAACCTGCTGAAACTGTAACTGTAAATCCGGAGCTTCACCTGGGAGATTTCACATTTGTGGTAACCCCACACGGTATCGCTGCTTTCAATTCTAATCCGGAAGACTTCCCCAGAGTGCTGGTTCTTTCGCTGCAATGATCGATTGACCAGCATTCTCTGTGTGGGTAGATTGCAATGGTGTGGTGTTTACACAAGGCAGTTTACAAAGGAGGGAACATGCGGGGTCTTCTGCTTTTGGGTGTCCTGGCAATGACCATTGGTCTGGCCCAGGCCGGCAATATTGATATTCTGGGAATACGAAGTGCCGAATATCTTATGGAATTATCCAGAAATGCTGTTACAGATTGTGCAGACGGAGTTACTTACAACCCGGCCGGTCTTGCTTTCATGGACGACGGTATTCATTTGAATTTCAGCGGCCAGTACATCGGAAAAGATTACACAATAACTGGAACTCTTCTGGGAACAACCAGCGAGACAGAGCTTTCAACAGACAAGGCAACTCCTTTCATTCCCAACTTCTATGCGGTGTACAAATCAGACAAAATCGCTGCATTCGGCGGCTTCACTATCCCCGCCGGCGGAGGAAGTCTGGATTATACAGACGGACTTTTCATCATGCCTCTGCTGCAGACTGTTCTGGTTCAGGCACAGTTCGGGCCGACACACATTGCTGTGTTGAATGACGGGTCCATGGAGGGAACTTCATTCTATTACAGAGGTCTGGGTGGCGTTGCCTATGCGCTCACTGAGCAGTTCAGTGCCGCTCTTTCCGGCAGATTCACTTCCGGACACAGAAATTACAAAGGCGAGGGCAGTTTCACGGTAATCGACCTTACCACAATGTCTCCTGTTGGAACCACCTCTGCAGAACTTGATGTGGACAGAGCCGCAAGCGGATTCTCCGGAGTAATCAGCGTTGACTACAAACCCTCCAGCAGAGTAAATCTGGCTGCCAGGTACGAAACTGCAACTGAACTTGAGTTTGTTTCCACTGCCAATGTTGCATCCGCCTGGGATCCCGTTATGCCTTACCTGGCTGACGGTGCAAAACAGAGAAGAGATCTTCCAGCGGTAGCAGCAATCGGTGTGGAGATGGTTGTTAACAACAGATTCCGTCTCGGCGGTTCTGGCAATTACTACTTTATTGAAGCTTCAGATCAGGGTCCTGATGATGGAATCAATGATGCATACAAAGACGGCTGGGAGGCAAACATAAGCGGGCGGTACCAGTTCAGCGATGCTTTCGCAGGTGCTCTTGGATACAGCTACTCCAACTACGGTGGCTGTGATTCTACCTACACAGACCTGGAATACAACCTCGATGCCGGCCTTCTTTCCGGAGGAGTCAACTGGCAGGCAAATGATGCAATAGACCTTACCCTTGCCGGTGGTATCACTTTCTCCAGCGAAGGCGAAGGTATCGGTATCTACACAGGTGAATCCTATGACAAGAAAGTTTTCTTCCTTGCTGCGGGAATAAACGCTTCTTTCTAACCCGTCAGAGAACCAGAAGGGGGAGCTTTCCGCTTCCCCTTTTCTGTTACAAACCGTTACACTTGATTAACCTTTCCGCCTCTCCGGTTCGCCATTATGTGTTCGTACCAGCAGGAACTCAAAGAGAAAGGAAAGATGATGAAAACAACAATAACAACGGCAATAGCAGCAGTGCTGCTTCTTGCAGGAACTGCAGCAGCACAGCCCGGTAGAATGCCAGGAAGACCCATGGGTGGCTCGGGTATGCACGAATCCGGGCCTGCAGGCGAAGGCGGAGACTTCTTTCAGAGAATGCTTCCTATGATCAGAATGCTTAACCTTTCAGACGATCAGAGGGAATCCATCGGCGACATAATGCAGGAAGCACGGGCATCAATTGAGAGCATAAGGGAAACAACCGAAGTCGGCAGCCTTCGAGATGAGTTTCTAGAGCTGTTCTCCTCATCCACGCTGTCCGCTTCTGAAGTGGAAGCTCTGCTGAATGAAAGAGTTGAAGTTATGAAAGACGTAAATGAGATTGTGGCCTCCGCTCTTGTTGATATTCACGATGTACTCACTGACGAACAGCTTGCCGCTCTGAGTGAGTTCTCTCCAGGCTCTATGGGTATGGGAATGGGCCAGGGCGGTGACCGCGGCGTAATGGGACACCCCGGTGCAGGTATGGGCGTACACCCCCATTAGACTCTTCAGGGGCTGCAAAAAAGGGAAGGTTCCATTGCCTTCCCTTTTTTTGTATTTATCAGGTGAAGGAGATATATGTACTTTGCCGATCTTGAAGAAATAATACAGGCTGCCGAAAAAGCCGCAGAGCGCGAGGGAATCCCATTCTTAATCATCTGCAATCCAACTAGAGAAGAAAAAAAGTACACGGCACTGCC
>JAGGYZ010000039.1 GCA_021162285.1 Candidatus Fermentibacteraceae bacterium | reverse complement strand
ATTGTTTTCAAGGATGTTACCACTGTTCTTACAAAACCCGGTGCGCTTGGAGACTCGGTAACACATCTGCTGAGAATGCTCGACGATATTGAATTCGATGCCGTTGCCGCCGTGGAATCCAGAGGATTCATGCTCGGAGGAATTGTTGCGGACAGGCTGGGCATACCTCTGGTTCTTATCAGAAAACCTGGAAAGCTGCCTGCCGAAGTTTTAAGTGAAGACTACACACTGGAGTACGGTACAAACACTGTGGAGATGCACCGCAATTCCCTTCCAGAGGGTTCTAAGGTGCTTATTATAGACGACCTTGTTGCCACGGGGGGCACAGTTCTTGCCTCGGCTGCGCTTATCAGGCGTGACGGAAGCATACCAGTTGCTGCTGCATTCCTTATGGATCTGAAGTTCCTGGGCGGTGCTGAAAAGATTGAAAACTCGGGTATTCAGGTTCGTTCACTGATACGGATAGACTGAATTGTTGAATCAAACGGATCAGTTAGTGAGAACTGATCAAACAGAGGGGAAAGAATGATTAAGATCACGATGATGCTTGCTGTTCTGATCGCTGTATTTGCTTTCGGTTGCGCCGATCAGGGAAATCCTGAACCGGCTGACGGAACTGTAGAAGACGGCGGAAACGGTGAAGCGGTTGAAAACAACGGTGCTGGCGAATCAAACGCCAACGGTGAAGATGTCAGATTTGAGATTGCAGCACCGGAAGTCGGCCAGTGGATTGCCTACGGTGTTGACGGCGAAGACAGTGAAGTAAAGCTTTCCATCGTAGCCGAGGAAGACTACGAAGGCGTATCCTGCCTCTGGTACCAGGTGGAAGCCGATGGCGAAGCTGTTGCACAGGTTCTTGTTGACACAGGTGTTCTCGATGAGCTTATTGATCTAAGCAGCGTTTACATGGAAGAATTCGTTGCTGATCCTGTTACCTATCTGGAAGAGAACATGCCGGAAGACGGCAGCTTCATGAGCAATGAAGAGTCAATGGAAAACATGATGCTCGCACTTACAGCCATCAAGCAGGTCAAGATCATGCAGGATACGCAGCTCATGCTTATTGACATGGCCGGCGTTCCAGAGCTTATTGAACAGATGATCGCAGACAATCCTGAGATGATCGAGCAGAACATGGATTTCGACCCCACGGAAGATCCTGAATATCAGGATTTCATCACAGAGCTTGAAGAGGCTGAATTCAGCATGGAGGAAGTGGAAGTACAGGGTCTTAACTGCTACCAGTACACAGCATCTCACCCTGAGAAGGGCAGCATAGTTGCTGTTATTTCCACTGAACTTCCCATCGTTCCCATTATGGAAGCCAGTGTTCTTCCAAACGATCCCGCTGAAGATGGTGGCAGAGTTTACGTAACAGGCTTTGGTTTCGACGGTGCAGAAAACCTTATGACCGGTGAGCCGGATCAGACTATTCCTCTTGCCATGATGCTTCAGGGCTTTGCCTCTCAGATGCAGGCTCCTGCTCCGGAATAGGCTTTTCAGCAATTGATCCTTTAAAGACGGGTGTCCTTCACAGGGCACCCGTTGTGTTTGGATGAAATATTTGTATTGTCAATGAAGAACCGGATATATTGTTCTGAATGGCTGGTATGTGAACAGATAGAACTTTGTCTGAAGGAGCAATTATGAAAACTGGATTGTGTGTGATTGCAGCTGTTCTTCTTTTCGGATCATGTGTTGTAAGTTTCCAGCATGATCTGCTTGCAGAGGAAACCAGTGTGTATGATGTGAAGCCTGGTTCTGAACTTACATTTGAGAATACCAATGGCGACATTGAGGTTTCCGTATGGGATTCTGATTCAGTTCAGATCAAGACGCTTGTTTACGGTGATTCGGCAAAAGGCGTACCTGAAGGTCTTGAAATCAGATTTGACCATCAGGAATCAATGCTTTCTGTGACGGTTGATTATCCTTCCGGGCTGTCATCGTTCTGCTCGGTTGATATTGTTGTGTCTATTCCCGACAGCATGCACTATGCAGTCTCAGTTGAAGGAACCAATGGTGACATCACTGTAACCGGAGTTGAAACAGTCAATGCAGAAACCACCAACGGAGATATATCAGTTGTAGCATCCAGTTCAGACTGCCTTGAAACCACAAATGGTGATATCAGTGCCATTCTGCCCCTGCAGAGCAACCAGCTGATTGCAGAAACAACCAACGGGGATATTATTCTCAGGATACCTTCTGACCTGGGAATCAGCGCGGAAACTGTGAACGGAGACTTGTCTCTTAACGGCCTTGAATACGAAAACAGTATCGCGACGGACGGAACAGGGGAGAACAGGGTGGTTGCTCAAACCGTTAACGGCGATGTGGTGGTTGTGTATTTCAGCAGCGGAGAATAGTGCACAAACACCGCATAAGCCCACACCCAGGCGTTTGTGACAAGTTCATACAGTGGCTCTGGAAATTCTTGTTTTTCTCCTCTTTCTTTGCCGCGTCTGAGACTTTATTGAATGGTATCACAGGGTAGAGGTTCAATATCATTTGCCCGGAATATGTGCGGTATGGTCGTGTCAGGCATTTATTACCACTCTTTGTTGTATGCCGAAAGATGGAGCAATTGCTGCAAGTACCGACAATTAGAATTTCCTTTTTTTTATCTGGATGAATCAGCCTGAAGGAGGCAGTTATGTTGGGCGCTAAAGAAATACTAAAGGAAGCAGAATCTCTGCCTGTAGAGGAAAGAACCATAATAATATATCGCCTTCTTCGTTTTCTCTATGCCCCCTCCCCGGAGATTGACAAGACTTGGATTAATACCGCAAAACATCGTCTTTCTGAATTGCGATCAGGCAAAGTGAAAGCCATCCCAGGCGATGAGGTATTCGCCAGGGTCAAAGAATATGTTTTGTAATTGCCCAACGCTTCAATTCAGTAGACAGTGTAAACCTGCTTATCGGTAACGAAGCTCGCGGTTCTACTGTATTTATTTTTGAAGTTGTTGTTGATTATGAAGTTAGAAATTGAAGGTTGGAGAGTTCTTCTTCAGTTGCCCGGCTGGATATGTTGAGAAACTCTATGCCGATCACTTTATCATTCTCGTCGAAGTCCAGAACAACACCAGGGCGGATTTCTTCGGATTCTACAATCCTGTTTTCATCAAGTCGAAAATACAAAGAATTACTTTCTTTGTTGACTCTTATTCTCATTGTATCACCTCACTCTCCTGTCAAAAAAAGCTGTTATTAACGTTTCCGGCACGGTAGCAGTATTTACAATCACCCTTAACCAACGGTTCCCAAATTCCGGGATACGTTTTATTAAATGCCTGGTGCCATCACCTTTTTTTTCTATTCTATCGGGAGAATCCAGGGCCAACTTTGCCCATTCCTTCTTGATTCCTCTCTCTACCAGCATATCAGTAAAGTGTTTTGATTCTCTCATATCACAATACTACAACCTGAATGGTTCAGTGTCATCTACCACATTTCTTTATACATTGTTGTTATGTATGGTTTAAAGCCAACCTTTTCGTTGTGAGTGATATCACCGCTGCAGCCCGTGCAGTTTTATACTCTCGGGCGTCGCTAATCATTCAAAGTTATGATACATTTGGAATTCCGTTGAATTCTTCGATTGCACTCGGATTCGGTTCAATTGATTTCTTCCCTCACGGTGAGTCTTCGGCTGGCGGTGGTAAAGCATACGAACTGTCCGGCAAACGCCTGGACAAAATTCGAAATCAATTACCAGGCATGAGTGTATCCGGTTTCGGGCCATCAGACCCGGGGATTACAGCAATGCTCGGGGTAATTGACGCCCTTATTCGGCACTGGACCAGACCTCAGGCAAAGGCTGTTTGCCTTTCTCTTCAAAATCTGACACAGCTAAAGATTGCATCAATGTGGGAACCCGAGCGAATATCGCAGCAAGCTGTGCACAAACACCTTAAGAACGCAGGATGGCCTGCTGTTAAACCAGCACTCAACTGGATTGCTGCAACTATCAGGGGTTGTAATGCTGAAAACAACCTTTTGTGACAGGGTGAGAAGGAAGTGATCTTCCGGATGTGTTTGTAAATGAAGAAGGTGGCGACACCAATTCTACTTCTGTCGGATGGAAACAGGCGGTAACAGCTTTACAGAGCAGTTCACTGTTGTTGGAGACTGATTTTCACCTGGCTTTCAGTGCCCTTTCAATGTGGTTTCTGTGCTTTATATTAAGAGAATGGAAAAAACTCTGTTTACAGATACGAGCGGTGTTTCCGCTCCATTTGCCGAGCTGTTCCGCCCGGGAACCATTGAGGAGGTTGCAGGGCAGCAACAGCTGCTTGGGGCTGAGGCGTCTTTTCGCCGTTCACTTGAAACCGGCTCTCTTGGGTCATTCATCTTCTGGGGGCCTCCAGGCTGTGGCAAAACCACTCTTGCTCTTATCGTTGCAGACCATGTTGAGGAGCACTTTGTAAGGTTCAGTGCTGTTACAGGCGGCGTTAAAGATGTACGGAAAATAGTAGCCGAGGCCTCCCTGCGCTGGGAACAGGGGCAGGGTACCATGCTTTTTGTAGACGAAATTCACAGGTTCAACAGAAGTCAGCAGGATGCCTTTCTGCCCCATGTGGAGAACGGAACGATTCGTCTTGTGGGGGCAACAACCGAGAACCCGTCTTTCCATGTTAATGCTCCTCTTCTAAGCAGATGTTCCGTTTACGTGCTGAAGCCTCTTCAGAAAGATGACCTTGCTTCTCTTATCAACAGAGTTGTTTCAAGCGATGCGTATCGTGAAAGATGTTCAGTTTCTGTGAGCCTGAAAGCAGTTGAGGTAATGGCATCTGCTGCGGACGGAGACGCAAGAAGATGCCTCAACATGCTTGAACAGCTTACAGGTATTGCAGGAGAGTCTGCAGTAACGGGGGAGATGGCAGTTAAACTTGTACAGTCTGCTCCACTGCTTTACGATAATTCCGGCGAGGAGCACTACAATCTTATCTCCGCTCTACACAAATCAATGCGTTCCAGTGATGTTGATGCGTCTCTGTACTGGTTTGGAAGAATGATGGTTTCAGGCGAAGACCCGCTGTACATTGGGCGCAGGATGATAAGGTTCGCAACAGAAGACATAGGGCTGTCGGATCCGTCGGCACTGACAATTGCTATGAGAGCAGTTGACGCATACAGGTTTCTGGGTTCCCCTGAGGGTGATCTCGCCCTTGCTGAAGCAGTTGTTTACCTTGCAACTGCGCCTAAATCCAACAGTGTTTACAAAGCATGGAAGAAGGTGCTGAAGTCGGTTAATTCCCACGGCAGTCCGGGGGTTCCCCGCCACTTGAGAAATGCTCCCACAGCACTGATGAAGAAACTTGAGTACGGAAAAGGTTACCAGTACGCACACAGTCTGGACAGTGGTATTGTAACACACAACAATTTTCCGGACAGTATGGAAGAAACAGAGTTTTACTCTCCCTCAAAGAACGGCAGGGAGGCCAGAATCTCCGAAGAAATCAGCAGATGGAAAGCTGCAAGAAAAAAAGCCAGGGAGAATGAAAGGAAGCAGAATGATGGATAAGCCGGTGTTCCTCGATATTCAGTCGCCTGTAGAGTATGACAGGCTGTCTCCCGGGTTTTACACTGTAAACTGCCCGGGCAGATTTGACACCGCCACCACTGAAGGATTGCTGCGTTATGCCGCACTGTCTGTTAATCCGGAGATGTACAGCGGAACATTTCTGGGGTTGCTGCTTCCCTACTTTATCCACAACAACAACAATCTCATGGTTGGAGTTCTGGGAAATCTGGATCTTGCCTCTATGCTTATGCCCGACTTGGAAAAGGCAGAACCAAAGATTGCGGGTGCGAGAGCTGCTACCGGTTCTGTGGTAGACTATCTCCGTGATCTCGCCGGTTCAATACCCTCTGGAGACTGTTCGTCATTCAACGGTGATGTTGTCAGGAAATGTCTGATTCTGTTGAAGGCTGCATGCGGTAGAAGCGTTGTTTCCGACGGTCTGGATAAAATGGCTCTCTCCTACGCGGCGAAGTGTTCCGATCCGTACAGAGCAGTTGTCGCTTTTACCGGCATGGCAGCCTGGGTGGTTGTTTCCATGGGTGGAAGCGGAATGGTGAAGGGCTCTTTATCCGGCGGGAAACTTACCCTGGAGTGGTCCCGGCCT
>JAGGYZ010000023.1 GCA_021162285.1 Candidatus Fermentibacteraceae bacterium | reverse complement strand
GTCCGGCAAGGTTCTGTTTCCTGAGTTGTCAACTGAATACCCTTGAATATAGCTCTCGATAACGGTTTTCCACCAGTATTTCCCCTGTGCATCAGCTTGCGCAGTACACAATTTTAAGCATATTAGGCGGAGTCCTGTCTGCTGTCCTGATGTGCAGCATCAGTTTGTGCCGGCAGCAGGTATTCAAGTGATTACGTAATTTCCCGGGAATCCGAAAGTAGCGATGCAGGAGGCGTTTTGGCAAGAATCGTTTTTATATCAACATTCCCCCCGGAACCCCTTATGTCCGGATTCGCCATGCGTATTTTTGGAATTCTTGATTCGATACCCGACGGTTTCGAACTTCTGAAGATCTACCCTGAAGGAATGCAGGACGGGAAGTTCCCGCCTGATGTTACATTCGCTCCTGGAGCTGTTTCGAGAATGCGGGAGTTTTTCTCTCTTACCCCCAGAACTCTCCTTAAATACAACGATTCCCCCGATCGCAGCAGAATTATAAAAGCAGTGGAACAGTTTAATCCGGATCTGGTGATTGTCTCCGGGATACACGTATTTCCTTTTGTTCCGAGTGGAGCCAGAGTTCTTTACGACTCGCATAACATCGAGTGGCATCTCGGTATGCTTTTGTACAAGCACCAAAGGGCATCAGTTTTGGTGAAGATACACAGGCATATTACATACATGAAGCTGAGAAGAAGAGAATTGCAGTTGGTCAGAAGTGCAGAAGGCGTAGTTGCGTGTTCAAAGACGGACGCTGACTATTTCAGTTCTGTGAGAGAAGAGCATGTCGCGTTTGTACCAAATGGAGTAGACACCGATTACTGGGATATTCCCAGGGAACCTCAACCTGGAGTCATCCTGTTCTCGGGAGATATGAGCTATTTTCCCAATATAAACAGTGTACATTTCATAACACAAGAAATCCTTCCGCTGCTCAAGTCCTACGGCTGGACAGGAAAACTGATTGTGTGCGGCAAGAATCCCTCGCAGTCGATACGGTCCCTTGAATCTGATTCTGTAATGATTACTGGAACGGTTGATGACTTAAGGAAATACTACAGCAGAGCTGAAGTTTTTATCGCTCCTATGAGAATCGGAAGTGGTACACCCCTCAAGGTAATTACCGCCATGGCAGCTGGCGTTCCTGTGGTAACGACCTCCAGAATAGCAGAAAGTCTTGGTATCCTGGATACTGGAATTGTTCTTCAGGCTGATCAGTTGGAAGAGGCAGCACGGAGCCTTTTGAAGGTCATGAACGACCGGGCACTTGCCGATCAATGTTCCCGGGCAGGGAAGAGTCTCGCCTGTGAGAAATTCAGCTGGTCCGTTGCTGGCGGGTCATTCTGGAAACAGGTTAAGAAATTTATCAGGTGAGAGCTCTGAAAGCATTTTCTGTGCTCTCCGCGCAGTTGTTCCAGGTGAGAGTTCTGAACAGATGTTCAACAGCTTTTGCCTGATGCTCTGAAACGCCGTTCTGCAGCGCACTTATCAGGCCGTGTGCAATAGAGTCGTGGTTTCCGGAATCAACCAGATACACAGCCTCTCCGAATAGTTCGAGAAGAGCACTGTTCCTGGAACAGACAACAGGCAGTCCGAAACCGAGAGCTTCCGGGACAGTAAATCCGAAGCCTTCATGAACAGCAGTGTGCACCAGGCACAGGGCATCAGCGTAGAGTTCCCGAAGCCTGGTGTCTGAAACAAATCCTGTGAAGTGAATTTTTTCTTTTATAGAAGTGCTGCCGGCAGATCTGCAGATTTCGTCGCTCTTGTATCCCATTCCTCCGGCAACAACAAGATCGGGAATATCCGGAAGTTCTGATGCTGCCCTTTCGTACGCCTGGAAAAGGGCTTTGTAGTTCTTTCTGGGTTCCACCGTTCCCACAGCAAGGATGTGTTTTCCAGTATTGCTTTTTTCTGTGTTATGCTTTCGGAAGTGATCAATTCCCAGTTTTGTAACAAAAATACGGTTTGATGTTTCAGGGTACAGTTCTTTCAGATCATTGGCTGTTGTAACAGAGTTTACCATTATTCCATCGGCTCTGGAAACAATATCAGCAAGTTTTTTCTTCCATCTGGAAACTTCCTCTACAGGTTTAGTCTCCGGGAAGAGCAGGAATGCCAGATCGTGCACCATAACAGTCTGTGGTGCTCTGCCTGTGAAAGGCAGCATAAGTCCGTTTGGAGAGTGCACTGCATCAACTTTTCCGGTAAGAGAATAAACAAAGGGCAGTACGGGGTCTGTAATATTTCCAGTTGAAAGCAGGGGATGAACGGGTACACCAATGTCCCGAAATGCTTCCTCAGCCTTCCTTCTCCATCTCCATCGAGCCCATCCTTCCAGGTGGTTGCCCCGGTGGCTCAGAGCTTTTGTCAGCTCAAGCATGTATCTCTCAATCCCGGTTGTTCTCCAGGGTCGGCAGTCTACATGAATGGCAATTTTCACTGTTAAGCCTTTTTGAACAGAGCTTCCGGTCTCTTCTCCGGTTTGTTTGTTACTGCATGGAGAACTGCCAGCCATATCCAGTAAACCAGATTGGCTTTACCGCGGACAGGGTATACAACTGTTTTCACCAGCGTAATTGAAAAGTAGTAGATAACAAAAACGAGCATTTGGAACCAGTTGAGATTTCTTGCAGCAAACAGAAACCTGTTTCGGTGGGCGAAGTATACGGCGAAAGGAGAAAGAACCCCTCCGGTGGTAACAGACACATGATGTATTATCCTGGCTCTAGGCACAAGGTAATTTCTGAAACCCATTTTTTTAGTTCTTATGCTGTGTTCCGCATCTTCGTGGTAAATAAAATAGTCCGGGTTCTGATAACCTATTTTTTTGTACAGCCCGGTTCTCATCATCTCCGCGCAAGCAGAGACAATATCAACCTCTACTGGTTCTTCCGGTAGTTCGGACACCTTACGGAAAAGAGGTTTTGCATCCATTTTCCATGGTATAAATACGCCACCTGCATGCCACAACAATTCTCTCTCCGAGGCGTAGCTGATTGCAGGAGTAACCAGACCTGCCTGAGAATCCGACTGCAGTTTTTCTGCGAGAAGGAACAAGGTGTCAGGCTCTATCTCTGTGTCGTTGTTGAGCAGTATTACATAGTCTACGTCCTGTTCGACAACCATTTCGTAAGCTTTGTTATTTGCTGCGATAACACCGGAATTAGTTTTGCTTTTTGAAAAGAAAACAGAACTCTCTTCCAGTATCCATCCAGGGGCGGAATCTCTGGAATTGTTGTCTACCAGACCTATTACAATTTCCACACCTTCAGAGCGAAATACGGAATGAATGCATATCTCGGTAAGTTTCCACTGGTTGTGATTTACCAGCAGTACGCCTACTCTTGGAAGACGCTTCTCCGCCTGTGTCACCACACACCATCCTTTCCGTTTTTGAAACTGTGAACAACGGGAAACAACTACAGAATGGAGAAAGATACAATCATGTTGAAAGAAAGAAAACCCAACCGACTCCGAATCAGGCACGATCAAATAAACTATATTTCTACTGGTTGTATTGCATTCTCTTATCCTGAAGGGATTGTTCTTGTCTTTACCTGTAACTGTAGTAACTGTTGCTTTTGGTAATCCTGAAGTTATTAAGAAATGGGGGCAGGAATGGTCAGGTGCAGGGGCTGCGTGTTTGATTTCGGACAACGGGAATCTGCTTCCAGGGGATCTGAATAAGGAAGTTGCTGTTCTTCCGTTTCAGGGAAACACCGGGTTCGGACGAGGCATCAACCGCGCCGTTCAGAAAGCAGATACACCTGTTGTGCTTATCACCAATCCAGATACCCTGCCGGGAAATCCATACTCCCTGGAATCTCTTCTGCATTTTCATTCCGAAGGAAGTTTAACTGGAGGTATTACTGTGGATGCCAGCGGCAGGGAGGTTCATTCCACCGGTGTCTGGCCCACCAGCGACTGGGTGAGGTCGCAGGTTTTCCGTCACGCGGAAAGTCTCTGGCACAGAAACACAACAAACTGGCTTCAAGGTTCCCTGATTATGGTTCACAGAGATGACTTCTTGAAATTGAACGGGTTCAGCAGCAATTATCCACTGTATTTTGAAGATGT
>JAGGYZ010000334.1 GCA_021162285.1 Candidatus Fermentibacteraceae bacterium | reverse complement strand
GCCCATGTTTTTGACTTGCCGAAATACTCTTTCCTGACTTTCAGTGAATCAATAACATAGTCCAGCTCCATTCTCGGGATATCGAGAGCAAGACCTGTCATAAGATTTTCTCCTCTGCACCGGGCGAATCTAAAAAAGAAAGTGCTCCATTTTATGAGTTGTTCGGTAGCAGATTTCTCAGTAATAGTCAGTGTTTTTCGCGATAGCAGATCAGTTACTTCAAAGTGGCTTCCGCGAACTACTGCTGTAACTTCATAAAGGGAGTAACTTGCCTTCCTGTAGCTTTCCAGATATTCAACAGCAGCCGGGTGAAGTGTTTCTCTGTGATCTTCAAGAAAACGGTCAATGAGAGAAGATCCGTCGGCAAATCTGTAGTCACTTAACGCTGAATCAAACTCATTCTGCAAAACCGCTTCAGGAGAACTTCTGATAAAATCATGTACAATTTCTTCTCCGTGATCCTCGGTCAGCTCCTCAAAATACAGTGCACTTACTTCTTTGCGAATTCCTTCATCTTCATTTTCCAGAATTTCATTCAATTCCTCATGAACTGATCTGATGGATTCCTTAGCGATTGCATAGGTTCGTTTTTCTGTTCTCCAGCAGCAGTTTTTGTATTTGCGACCGGAGCCACAGGGGCATTTTGATAAAAGGTGAACTTTGGGAGTAAGCACTTGTACCTCCAGGCGGTTTTCACAGGAATACGAATTCAACACACTGGGAAGTTGTTTGAAACCGGTGGACAAATATGAACAGATCGGGAATCTTTTTCAATAGCACTTCAAAGAGCCTTCTGAACAGTCGGTTCTTCTTTTCAGGAGATTCAATATGGTTTTTCGTGTGGCGCCATTACATGGTACAGGGGAGTGGTTCAATAGATTGATTTCTCTATATTGAAAAGGTACAATTCTATTGAAAGAAACATTAGGGGGTAACTATGGAAGACAGAATTTATCAGTTGAGGGTACAATTGTTGCATGTTAAGCCGAAGGTGTGGAGAAGTTTCATTGTTCCAGGAGATATCACACTTGACCGGCTACATGATGTTGCCCAGATAGTAATGGGATGGACCGACAGCCATCAGCATTCTTTCACAATTGGCAAGAAGAGGTATACTGAGAGGCCTGAATCTTCCAGAGATGGGGATGAGGAGGGCAGGCACCGTCTGGTTAATCTTATTAAGAAAAACGGTCGCACTTTTGATTACTGGTACGATTTTGGCGATGACTGGATGCACGAAATTACAGTAGAAAACAGCAAGTATCGGTTTCCCGGTGAGGTTGAATTTCCTCTGCCATGGTGTCTCGGTGGTGAAAATGCGTGTCCGCCGGAGGATGTGGGAGGACCTCCCGGTTACGAGCAGTTCCTGGCTGCTCTTGCAGATCCCGGAGATCCTCAGCATGAGGAATACAAGATATGGTCTGGAGGAGACTTCCATCCTGGTATTTTCAACATGGATGAAGTAAATAATGCACTTTTGATGTACAGAAGATGGTCCCGTGGAAGGTATGAAGACTTCTTTCCGGGATACCCCAAATGGTGATATTTTAGCTTTTTCAGCAGCAGGAGAGTGATGTGAAAGTACGGGAATTCTTGAATGGTGTACAGATGATTCTGGAGAAACAGTCTCAGGAAGAGTTAGGCAAAACACTTCTCGGCATTGCCCGCAATGTACCCTCAGGGGAAAGGGCTGCATTTCTGAAACGGCTGGAGTCCGGCGATAAAAAGAGGACTCCGTTTAATACTGTTCTTAAAGCAGTCAGGAAGCTTCGAAAGAAAGCGGAGAGTGGTGTATTGTCCGAAGGATGGGGCTGGGATTCTGACTACAGAGAAGAACGGGAGTGGGGAGACGAATCCTGGTCAACTGATGTTGATCTTTTTCTACGGGAAGCTCTGGGGTTATACAGTGAGGGTTGTTTTGAAAATGCATTGACTCTCCACGGGGAAATATTCGGGATTCTTGAACTTGGCGAGGAAGCAGCATCTTAGTTTTACCACAAGAACCGTAAAGCCCAGAAGGTGTTGGCATGATAACAAAAGAGACCAGCCGCCTTCCCGTTCCGGGCTATGCCCAATGCTCCAAGGCGGCTGGAAAGACAAAAATGACAGGAATGAAATTCACCTTAAAGAACATTGGTTCCTGTGTTGACAACCCGGGCTACTTCATATCGAGTAAATAAGGAGATCATAATTTGTCATTCTGAATTGGATTTGTAACGGTAATTCATTGTCAGTGCAGGGCATTCGAATGTTAGATTACGAAGAACCATGAAGTATCTGCCTGAGGCCGTTTCTCTTTCAAAAGCGGCCTCATTGTACTGTCGGTAAATGAATGATTTTACCGTTTACTGTTCCTGTTTAAGCCTGCGGTTCTTTTCCACTATCTGCTCGATACCTGCAAGGGTCTGCTGGTTGGCAGAACCTTCAATGGCCTTTACTGCGATGTCCTGTACTTTACCGTATGCTTTTTCCAGTCTTTCATTGATCTCTGCCAGTTGTTTGGCCTGTTCTGTAACAGTACCCTGAAGGGATTCAATCTTCATCTGAAGCACATTACTTTTGCCCTCAGCTTCTACTTTAATGAAAGCTTCGTTCTTCTCTGCGATCTCATTCAATCTGTCAGAGGTGTCTTTAACTGCTTTGCTAACGCGTGTTTCAAGTTCTTTTGGGAAAGCCGCAACTTTTGCTTCAAGATCTTTCATGTGCGTTTCTCTTTCTG
>JAGGYZ010000211.1 GCA_021162285.1 Candidatus Fermentibacteraceae bacterium | reverse complement strand
TGGTTTGAAATGAACCGTAACAGGGCTTTCATTCATACCAGATTATGGAAAAGGCTTTCCAGCTTGTACAAAGACGTTCGCTTACAGGAAAAACACAGGAAGTGATAAAATGAAATACATCCCGGCAGTTCTGCTGTTCCTGGCAGTTTCAATTTCAACAGCTGAATACTATCCTGTAAGGTTTGAGGATGGTGTTACCTACTCTGCGGCAGAAACATTGCTTTACCAGGCCCCTGCAGACACTTCGGAAGTCGTTATCGTCATCCCTCCGGGAGAGCTGCTGGAGATACCCGGGTTTACAGGGGAAACAGTTGTGACAGACTCATGCTCCTGGGGCTGGTACCAGGCGGAATACAGGATCAACAACGAAGTTTTCTCCGGGTTTGTGATAGACAGAGACCTGGCGTTTGCCAGCCTGCCGCTGGGCATTGATACACTGTTTGTGTTCAGACTCACAGGTTTCGATGTTGAAGACAATGCCTTTGACGGGGAAGTTTCAGTGATCGCCGGAGGCGAAAAGATATTCACGCAGAACTACCGCCCTCACTGGACCCCCTATCACAGAATCTACGACTATGAAGTGACTGCTGCTCCGGCTGACTCCAGAGGTATTGAAGGAGTGTCCAGCCTGATCATTCTTTCTTTCGGCATGGACTATCCTGGAGTTGAGTGCCGGGAAGACATCCTTGCCTGGACGACCGGCCACAAACTGGTCACCGGCCCTCAGACGGTAATACCAGGCAGCTCAGACACTGAGAGGTACACAACAGAAATGATACTTCCAGCAACCCCAGGCGGCCATGACGGGCAGATACAACTCAATCTAATCAAAGAGCAGCGCGCCGACAGCACACACAGCTGGGAGGCCGCAGAAGACACCACAACCCTGTACCTGTGGAATGGGGAACAGTTTGAAAGGTAGCCGTTATATGCGCTTCAGGATGTTCCCGGGTTCCAGACGAGACTATCGCTGGACACCTGCAGGAGAAACGGAAGACATACATCATACACTATTCCATTAATGTATGGATGAACTCCTCCAGGGCACTACATACAGATGGAAGAGACGCTCTGGTCTGATCAGGTCCGCGAAGAGCGGCTTCGAGAGGTTCGCTGAGGAATCCGGGAAGATCTGGTATCTTTTGAGTCAGCAGCAGAATCAGTTCTGAAAGAATCAGATTTTCGTCCTGATGTTTCGAATCGTCAAGAATGGCCCATACCGCAATCATGAATGAGTAAATACCTTTCCAGTCAAGCCACCGGACCTCCGGTTGTTTCAGCGACAGCAGGGGGAGCCACTCCTTCTTACGAAGGCTGTAGAGTGTTTCCCGGCCCTTGATTCTTTTAGTGACAGTACCTGACTGAAACAATTCGTTCATAACATTATGGACTGCCTTCTGCGAGTACCCGACCGCAGCAGCTGTTTCTGTGGGGTTCGCCTGAGAATGAGTTGCGAGATAGGCGATGATTTCACACCTTGCATTCACGCCGAAAACGGCTCTGAGCTTTAGAATAAGGTTGGCGGAACAGTCTGCCCGGAACTGCTTGACTACCTGGCGGTCGTAGTACTTCTGCCTCGAGAATCCAGCCTTATCGAAGGCTGGATCCGGCTGTGTGGGATGGGGGTGGGGACGGCCGTTTTTCAAGTAGAAAAGAGACTCCTGACGAACTTCACCCTGTGGAATCTGGTCTGCGATCCGGCCCCATTTCGATCGGGATGAGGGTTTAATCAGAAGGTTAGCGATTGCGGTGAGAAGATTCCCCCCGGATAGACCCTTCTGACTGTTCAGGGTTTTAAGTCTCTGAACATTTAGGAATCGCTGGTGGATGCCCAGCCATTCCAGCATAGCATCAAAAACCCTTGGGTCGTACCTGCCTATGCGACAAGTGATTATCACCAAAGCCTCTGGATCAATAATCCACTTCCGGGCGAATTGTGCGTTACCCGATACACCCATGGTAATCCACTGGGACCAGATAAGTTCGAGCATGGCATCAAGGTACCTTGATTTACAATCTTTTTGCGGCATCTTCGTATCCAAGCTCTTTGAACATTGATATCAGAATTCCTCTGAATCCGTCCGAGGGATCGTGTGTTATGCACCAGAGAGCCGCGGCTTCCATCTCTTCAGATGTTGGATTCAGTGCGACCAGGTCATCCACATGGACACCCAGTCTATCGGCTGCGGCAAAGACCTTGAAGAACACCTGATCTCTCCTGTCAATAAAGAAAACCTGGAGATAATCTCCATATTCCGATTGATGGGCGCGCTGAAGTAAGCCATCCGGGAGACCAGTCTGAAAGAGCCCACCCGAATTACTGCTTGGCCCGTAGTTGAGCCAGTCAGTTTGCAACTCCAGCAGAGTGGCAACTTCATCAACTGCCTCTGCCAGAATTTCGGGGAAGGGAACAGGCGAGAAAAGCTCTCCATTCTCAGAGACCATGGCTACAACATCCACATCATTAGTGGAGCGGGTAACCAGATTCAGAGCTATCAGTGCAGATCCTCCGCAGACAACCAGCCGCACAGGGTCGGCCCCTTTAAATTGAAGCCGTTCTCCGAGGATCCCCAGTGCCTCATCCAGTATTTTACCGTTAAGTGCTGTCATATTTACATCCCGATGCTAGTACTTGTTGTTCTTATTATAAGTACAACATATGCTAATGTCCAGATTGGTACTTCCCCGGGACAACGGTTGAGTCCATATTATTCTGTGAATTATAGGGGTTGAACAGGAGACGGCCATTATTCTCTGACAGGGTAGTTTGTAATAGACAGCATAACCCTGTACTTGTGGACCGGGGAACAGTTTGAAAGGTAACCGCTATATACGCGTCAGGATGTTCCCGGGGCTGAGCCGTGACTTCGGGAGTTTTGCATTGTAGTCTTCCTCCAGGTGACGGTATCCGATGGCAAGAGCTACATCGCACCAGTAACCGGCAAGTTCCTTTTTGAATTCCATGTTGACCAGGTCTGTATCAATTCCTTCCATGGGAGTGGAATCTATTTTGAGTCTGGCCAGTGTATGAAGAGTATTTCCAAGGGCAAGATAGGTCTGCGCTTTTGTCCAGCCTTCGGTGTTT
>JAGGYZ010000030.1 GCA_021162285.1 Candidatus Fermentibacteraceae bacterium | reverse complement strand
GAGGGTGGAATCATCTTCAGTTTTTTCCAGAAGAAGAACAGAGCTGTAAGACGGGGCAGTGTACTGCATCATTCCGTACGCAGCCGGATTGCTGAACCTCCGCATCAGTATCAGCAGCACAGAGAACCCACTGGAAACTACCTGCCTCTCGCACTAACATTCGCAAGCTATTCAGATCCGCCGGAATTTGCGCTGGAAAAGAACTACAGGGTTACAGCTGACCAGGATTAACGCAGTCTGAGTATATTGCATCAAGTATGCTGTTCTGGCCATGGAACAGCATTTCAGCTGTTAGAGGGATCTGTACATCGGGAACCATGGTCGAGCCTTCACCATCTACCATCTGGAAGTATTTAGTAGGGTAGGAAACCGGAAGACCGGACCAGGGAAGCAGGGCGGTTCTTACCTCGCCAAGATGGTTGGGAGATCCTGATGTGTTTTCTCCGTATACTCTGACTCCGGGAATTTCGGAGATTTCCACAGAGTTAAGAATTCCCGAGGAAAAAGTCCATCTGCCAGTTATCAAACTTACAGAAGTGCCGTTTGCAGACTGTCTTTCAAGCCAGCTGACAAGTGGTGTGGCAAGCATTGAATTGCCGCCCATGTTTCTTCTCAGATCTATGACAATACTGTTGATTTGCTGTGTTTCAACAGCTTGATTTAACTCAAACACAAAGGTCTCCAGAGGATAATCGCTCATAGGAACACAGGAGTTGTAAGCACAGTAGAGCATATTTCTCTCCGGGATGAAACGAAACCAGTAGTTGTCGTCCGACTCAAGAAACAGAGGAAGGGTTACCGAATCCACAAAGTGAAAATCACTCATGTTCAATTGTGACCTGTTCACCGCACTGAGTTGAACTGAAGTTGTATCTCCTGATTCCTCCACGAAGGTGAAGTTTACAGGCGTGTCTGAGTTCCCGAACCCAAGAGCTTGCATAGGTTCAGCAAGCATCATGAAGTTCTCTGCTCTCACTTTTACACTTATTTCATTTATAGCGGGGAACATTTCCGCCATGGCTGAAGCAGCTTCCAGCGCAGTGGATTCGCCGTAACCCACAAGTTCAGAACCGATAAGCTCAGTGTGTTCTGCGTCGATTCCTGTTACAAACAGACCGTCTTCCAGCCACATTACTGTAATAGGGTAGACGGTTAATTCTTCCAGTTCCCAGAAGGCGATGCCTGTGTGGCTGCAGTTCATTGAGGCAAGAATTTCCGTAAGCCTCATTACGATTTCCCAGTTGGACAGGTTGCTCAGGTCTGCCTCGAGTTCGTCAAGACTGGAGCGAAGGTTTTCTTCCGAGTTGTACATAAACAGGTTGTAGTGAAGTCCGGGAAGGCTGTCTGCTATCCAGTTGATGTCGGATGCCCACCCCTCAGCTTCTGAAGTGTCTGTGTCAGAGCTATCGCATCCGGATGCGACAAGGAGAACAGCAAGAGTCACAGCGATTGTCAGTTTCTTCACGATACACCTGTCCTTTCACACAGAGCTATATATGGAATACCCTTTGCACATGCTTCAGTCAACACCGACTGTTTATCCCGGCTCCTCTCGACGGGCGGTATCATGCCGGTTATGAATGGGCCATGGGAATTCTGAATAAGGGAGGGATAGATTGAAAACAGTAGTGGTTCTTTTGCTGGTTGTGGTATCAGCTTACGCTGAGACTGTCTTTGTCGAAAATGACGAACTCTGGTCAGAAATTGACCGTATTAACCTGGTTCTTGAAAGCTCTGAGGAGATACAGTCTGCTGCTCTTGAAAGTCTGTTCCAGGAAGCGGTTGAGATTGCAGTTTCAAACGATCTGTCTGTGCAGTTTGAGTATCTCCGTACAGATGCTTTTGAAACAGATGATTTTACAGTGTGTGACAGCTATGCAGCAAGAGCTGGAGATGCTCTGAATGTGTTTATCCTTGGTGAATCCAACACCATCGGAGTAAACACAACCACCTTTCTCGATGCCTGTAAGCCTGAATCAGAGGCTTACAGGTTCTTTCTGGTTGCAGTGGGCGGATTTTACACAGATGGTGAAGCGGGAATATCCGGAACAGCCGAGTTCCCGGTCTGGATTGAGCGCACAGATTCCAGCGCACAGGGGGCAGTAGACACAACTCAGGCTGAAGAGTGGCTGGGCTACTGGGAAGGTATCATCCCGTCTCTGGATGGTTATTTCCTGACAATTGCCGAAGAAACTGTTCAGGGTTTGAACCTGATACTGGAACAGTAACTGAAACCCTACAGGTAACCAAGCCCCATGAACAGACCGAACAGAGCCATTGCAACACCAGACAGCAGTTGAAGCACCAGTTCCATTTTTTTGCCTGCTTCAGGGTTTTTAAGCAGAGCTGTCACGCGGCCTCTCATGAGAATTGCAAGCAGCCCCACTGCCGCAAGCAGAACACCCATACCCAGTGACATTGCTGTTACTGAAACAACTCCGATTGCTGATGCGTTTCCGGCAACTGCAAGTATCATTATTGCCGAGGCTGCAGGGCACGGAACAAGCCCGGAAAAGATCAGCCACCCAAGACTGCCATTTTTCTTATCCTGGCTTTGCGGAGAGCGATAGCCTTTTATTCCGTGTACGGTCATCCAGACACCAAGGACAAGAATAATTCCGTAGGTAAGAGGAAACAGCAGAGTCTGTGCCTGGTCTACGGATACAAGAAGAGAACGGGTGGTGAAGAGATAGAATCCCCCGACCAGGATTATTGCACTTGCAGCATGAACCGCTGCCAGCATGAACCCTGCCAGTATCCCTTTAAGTGGTTTTGTCCCCTCACCCATGAAGTATGCGACAAGAACAGTTTTTCTGTGCCCGGG
>JAGGYZ010000345.1 GCA_021162285.1 Candidatus Fermentibacteraceae bacterium | reverse complement strand
TCTCTATATGGGTGTCACGGTTGCCCCTCTTACCTGTTTCTCTGTTCCACTGAAGAACGGAATACCCCCGGGCCACTCTGCTGACAGCTTCAACTGCAGCCGGGGGAAGGCTGGCTCTTCCAATTGCTGTGTGAAGTACGACTCCCGTTGCGTTGATCACCTGTTCCATGGCTGGTTTTTTCATAGCCTCACCCAGCAGCACACACTTGTCTACAATGGAATCAGTAGGCGGAAGCTCTCCCCCGTCCATCACGCACTGTCTTGCCCACAGTATACCGTCCCTGGCAGCTTTTTTCGTTTCGGACGGTGTTAACCCCGGCAGTCTTGTCTCTATATCCGAAATAATTTCATGAACGGCAGGCAGATTTTTAAGTGATTCTAATCCCATGTTTCCTCCAAACAAGAAGAATACTGTGCACGGTAAATGTGCCCCAACTATGAAGAATGGAACCCTTCGGGTAAACCCTTGACTTCAGGCGCATATTACGGAGACGGTTCAACATGAAAGGTTTCGCGAAACAAACCGAGTGCATACACACGCGCATTGATGAATCAAAAACATTGCAGGCAATCTGTCTGTGTCAGAATCTATCTGGAGACAACAACCGTTCTGCCTGAACCTGCTGCTGCTCCTGAACTGACCGAGACAAAGTAGACACCGGATGGAAGCGGATTCTGCATATCAACCGAGTACACAGAACCAGTGTACACCAGCTGACGGGAGTCAATCACCCTGCCTGTTATATCGTGCACCTGCAGCATGAACAGATCTCCGCCTCCCACACCGTCAACCATCACACTGAAAGACTTCCCGGAAGAAGGACTCTGCACCCGAACCGAAACTGTTCCAGAAGTACCGCCTGCTTCATCAGCTGTTCCAAGGGGATTTATCTGTATAGAGACTGTATGCTCACCGTATGTCGCTTCCGGCAGCACTGCAAACAACCTGCCACCACTCCTGAGCTCCCACCCCACAGAGGCTCCATCAAGCTTAACTGTCTGCACCTGATCCAGAGTATCAAGAACTGCACACACCGTTAGACCTTCCGGAATGCTTCCTGTCATACAGAGTTCCAGATCAGAGCCACCGCCCCGCAGCTGGTCCACCCGGATGTTGAAACAATCCTCCAGGAAATCGCCATACTCCGACGGGAACAGCCAGATAAAGTTATCGTAATCATTTTCCAGAGAGGTCAGTATGCTGTCTATTCTGGTATATGCCTCCGGAATCACGGACCCTCCTCCTGCTCCCAGCATGGCAATAGGATGGCAACCAAGCAGCCCGAACTTGCCCTTTTCCATAACCTCTGACAACCACCATGTAGGGTACATCATCTGGTAATCTCCCCACCACACGCTGTTCGAGCCCCACAGTCTGCCATTTGGTGTCTGATATCTGACTATCCACTGGTTTCTGAACGGCATTCCGGCATACCAGTCTGGAATCCGCCAGCCGTCGCAGAAGAAAGTAAAACCGTGATCTATTATTGCCTGAAGGCCACTAAGTGATGTTCTGTGCCCGGGGTAACGAAGAACGCGAACCATGCTTGTGTCAAGACCGCACGCGTTGATATCCTGGAATATCATTCTGAACCGCTCCTGGTGCTCCAGAGGCTCATACGTAATAAACTCGTGCATTCCGCTGGCAATTGAATCTGCGTTGGGGGTGTGATGGTAACCATGATTACCCATTCTTACCCTGTCTGCCCATGGGTAAACATTATCCTGAATGTTTCTAAGCCACTGAAGATAATCAGCCGGGGCTTCGGTGGAAAAACGCCAGGTTCCGTGCCAGTGCGACCAGCTGTCTTCATAACCCGGTTCATACCATATAGAATCCTGGTTTGGCTCAAGTATTCCATCAGGAAGCAGAAGCCAGTTCATGGTCATGGTGGGATGTTCTTGAAGCAGCCTGATCAGCCCGGCACTCACAACTTCGTCCCCCAGAGAATCCACTGAAAAACCCCACAGGTCTCCCTGTGACGGATGAACAAACGAAAGTTCGTCTAGAATCCATGCCGATGATCGTTCTGCTCCCTGGGGATGACCACTTATGAAAACAGGTGCAAAGAACTCGTCCATGGAAAACCTGATAAAGTATTCATCAACTTCACCGGCCCCCACAACAGAGTGCAGCACCGGTCCCTGCGCGTTCTCTCTTGGGTTTTCCGTATCAAATACCCTCACAGACATATACGGATTGCCATCATCGTTTACAACCACAATACCCTTTGAAGTGTTTGGCAAAACAAAAATGGCCTCCGGATTTACCCCTCCAGAAAGTCCGAACAGCTGATCCCCTGAAAACCGTTGATAACCACTAGTACCGTCCAGAGGAAAGGCTTCATCCACTGTGGTCTGGTTTGATATTTCAATGTTGTTCCAGTCTCCAACATAAAAATCAATATCAAGAGGATCCCAGAATTCGATATCAGACAGGTACTCAAACCTGTAACTGATCTCGAGACCCCTGTTCACCACCCTGTAAGTAATGAAAAGGTCAAGAGGCATTGATGCTGAACCATCGGTAAAATGATCGGTGTGAAAAGTAAGCGTTGTATCATTCTGGACTGTAATATCACCTTCAGCCGGTATCCACGACCCGGTGTTTATTCCTGAGAACTGAGCCTGACCTGCAAGCTGCACACCACTCCAGTGATCGTGAAAATAAGTTACAGAACCTGCTCGAACTGTTTGAGTAGCATCAGTAACACCCACTGAAACCCACTGATTACCAATGTAAAAAACAGTACTTATCAAACTCGCAAGCAAAACAACCATTTGAAAACCTCCAATAATATAAGACTCGCTAGAATAACTCTGCTGCTGTATGCAGTCAATACCCAACCTTTGTTTATTATTAGTATTTTGCTATATTACAAATCAGGCCGCTGAATAACAGCGGCCTGACTCTGTGCACTGTAAATCCGTTTACTGCTGAGAGAGAACACCGCCCATCATCTTGATAGAATTTTTAGGGCACTTCTCCACACACTGACCACAACCGATACACTTGTCTGCTATAACTGTGTGTTTTTCCTTTACCTTTCCCACTATCGCGTCTGTGGGACACACTCTGGTACACAGAGTACATCCAATACAGGTGGTGTCTATAAACGCCTTTGGACGCACGGGAATACCATCTAAAATGGCCCCTGTGGGGCACTCCATAGCACAAAGACCGCAGTTGATACACTTGTCCGGATTGATTACTGCAAGGAAACCATCCATCTCTATGGCATTCACCGGACAGACTTTAACACACTTTCCACAGCCTATGCAGGCCACGGAACACGCTTTTCTGGACACTGCTCCCCTGTCACGGCTGGAACAGGCAACAACGACCTTGCGACTGTCCGGCCACAGCACGATTATGTCCCGGGGGCAGGCTTCAATACACTTACCGCATGCCACACATTTTTCCGAATCAATCAGCGGTATACCGTTTTCACCCATTGTCATGGCATCGAACGGACAGGCCTCAATACAGTCTCCGCCACCCAGACACCCGTAGGTGCAGGCTTTTGGACCACCCATCACCATGGACATGGCAACACAACTGGAAGGGCCGTTGTAGTTAAAAGCATTAACTGCAGACTTACCACCATTGCACAGAACGGTTGCCACCATTTTCTCTTTTTCCTCTGCAACCGTACCCATTATTTTGGCAATTTCTGCATTAACAGCAGAGCTGGCAACGGTACAGCCGTTGACTGGGGCCTTCCCCTCAACTACAGCAGTGGCAAATGCACCGCACCCCGGGTATCCGCAGCCACCGCAGTTGGCAGCGGGAAGAACTGACAGAATAGACTCCACCCTTGGATCTCTGGGTACTGCAAACTTTTTTGCTGCAAAAGCTAGACCAAGACCAAGAAGCAGGCCGACAGACCCCAGAATAACAACTGGCCCGGAAACTGCAGACCACAAAGACGACTCCTGCTGGCTGGACAGAAGTATCAGAACAACTGAAATTGTCATGCTCTATC
>JAGGYZ010000006.1 GCA_021162285.1 Candidatus Fermentibacteraceae bacterium | reverse complement strand
TGACTTCCATACTGAGGAAACAGTAAATCTTCTGAAATTGAATTCCCCGGAAACGGCAGAGCTGCAGTCGGACGTTGATAAATTTGTGGAAGCAGCAAATGTAGTTGCAGGCTATACCCATGATGTGTCTCTTCTTATAAGCAGGCTTCTGGGTGAAAACAAGCTTGTTATTGCCGAGGGAGCGCAGGGTTCTCTTCTTGACCCCGATCACGGGTCTTATCCATTTGTAACCTGCGGGCAGTGTGTCTCAGGTGGTGCCTGTACCAGTCTTGGATTTGGACCAACCCGGGTGTCCGATGTAACAGGTATCCTGAAAGCGTACACAACCAGGGTAGGGTCCGGCCCGTTTCCCACGGAACTGGACAACGAGACAGGAGAAAGAATACGCCAGGCTGGCCACGAATTTGGAACGACAACCGGAAGACCCAGAAGGTGTGGCTGGCTTGACTGCGTACTGGCAGAGTACACTGCAAGAATCAACGGATGTACCTCAGTTACACTTACCCTGCTGGATGTACTCAGCGGTTTTGACCAGCTTAAAATCTGCACAGGTTACGAGAACCGGCAGTTCACAACCGGTCGAAATATGGATAAGCTTGTTCCTGTGTACGAAACTTTTGCAGGGTGGTCGGAAGACATTGCCGGGGAGACGGACTGGAACAGACTGCCGGAAGCTGCGAAAGAGTATGTTCTTGCAGTTGAAAGAGCTGTAGGAGTTCCTGTCACCTGTATTTCCACAGGTCCCGGCCGCAGCGATGTGATCTGGCGCTGACTTTCATGCTGGGATTTGACAGTCACTGTCACCTGCACTTCCACGATTTTGACAAGGACCTGACTGAAGTTATCGAGAGGTCTGCAGCGGCAGGCATAAGCCACATCCTGATTCCATCCACCGATGTGAAAACTTCTGAAAGGTCTGCTGATATTGCGGAGAAGTACAGCCTTTACTCTGCAGCCGCGTTTCACCCGGATCATCTTCCCGATGACAGCACTGCAGATGAGGACTGGTCTTCTCTGAAAAACGTGCTTCTTCGACCGCGCACAATTGCCATCGGGGAAACCGGGCTTGATTTCTATCACAACACCTTTAAGCCGGAGAAGCAGATATTCTGGTTCCGGAGGCACATACAGCTTGCAGAGTCTCTGGGATATCCGCTGATTGTGCATTCCAGAGATGCTGAATCTGAAGTTCTCGATCACCTTCCGGAGAAGCCCCCGGTACCCGTGATCCTTCACTGCTGGAGTGGCGATCAGCGCCTCACCGATGTTGCAGTTTCCCGGGGTTACTACATAGGTGTGGACGGGCCGGTTACCTACAAAAAGAACGGCGATCTCAGAAGCGTTGTTTCCAGTGTGCCCCGGAAGCAGATTCTGGTTGAGACAGATTCACCATTTCTTCCACCGGAACCCTTCAGGGGCCGCCGTAATGAGCCAGCCAACACAAGGCTTATCGTTATGAAAATCCGGGAACTTCAGGGAGGCAGTGAGTCTATAGAGAGTACCTCATTCACCCTGTGGGAGAATGCAATGAGGGCGTACAGACTTCACCCTGAAAACCGGAGGGCTGATGTTGTATACAGGTATGGAGATTCCCTGTATGTTAACGTTACATCAAAGTGTCAGAACAGCTGTATCTTCTGTATCAGAAACACGGCAGACGGCATTGCAGATTACAATCTGCGATACACACAAGACCCTTCAGACCAACTTGTGTTGTCAACCATCAAAGAATTTCCTGTCGAAAAATTCAAAGAGCTCGTGTTCTGCGGATTCGGCGAACCCACTCTTCGAACTCAGCTGATAATGAAAGCATCAGCAGCGGTCAGAGCCAGAGGAGTAAGAACCAGATTAGACACCAACGGGCTGTGTACATCTTTCATGAATGAAGACAAGGTTCTCGAGCTTCTCAGCAGTTTTGATTCAGTCAGTATCAGTCTGAATGCCTCTGGAGCAAGAGAGTACAACCGGATCTGCCCCTCTGAAGTGGAGAACTCGTGGGAACATCTGATGAGGTTTATAAGACTGGCAGGCAGATCACACATTGAGACACAGCTTTCAGCTGTAAAGAATTCCGGTGCAGACATACAGCGTGTTACTGCCCTGGCAAAAAGGCTTCAGATGCCGTTGAAGGTTCGTTGATTTATGAATATCAGTCAAACGAGAAGAGCACTGGATGAGCTGGGAATAAGACCTGACAAATCCATGGGGCAGAATTTTCTTGTCAATCCTGTTGCCATAAGACGTATTGTTAATGCCCTGGGCGATGTATCTGGAACTGTGCTGGAAATAGGGCCGGGTCTGGGAGCCCTTACCAGGGGGCTGGTCCGCGCCGGCCACAGGCTATCTGTTGTTGAACTTCATCAGGCGATGGCTGAAAGGCTTGAGGTTGAATTTCCAGATGTTAATGTGGTTTCGGGTGATTTTCTTACTACAGACCCGGAGGCTATTCCGGGCTTTCCGTTTTCAGCAGTTGCATCCAACCTGCCGTATAACATTTCTTCCCAGGCAGTGTTCAGCCTGTGCAAGCCTAACTATGATTCGGTGGAAATCGCTGTTCTGATGTTTCAGAAAGAGCTCGCTGAAAGGCTTGTCTGTCTTGATGGAGGCAGGAACTACGGCCGGTTGTCCCTTCTTGTGTGGCCCTGGTTTTCTGTTGAAAAACTTTTCGATCTTCAGCCTGGAGATTTTATTCCCAGGCCGAATGTTGACTCCAGTGTTGTTGTTTTTCGCAGGAAGAAACAGCTGCGTTTTACCAGAGAGGAGTATGCCCTGTTCGCCCAGGTGGTAAGGGCTGCGTTCTCCACAAGACGCAAAAAGGTGGTTAACTGCCTGACCAGGGTATTCGGAAAAGCGGAGTCAACAGCTATGTTAGAGGCTGCCGGTATAGACCCGAACCTGAGAGCTGAGAGAATCACTCCGGAGGAATTTGCTGCTCTTGCAGGAAAGGTGACAGTTTGAAATACATCTACTTTGTTGCTCTTTTCTCTCTGACTGCCGGAGCATGGGATTTCAGTTACAACCTGAACATGGAGCAGATAAAGGAAACAACAACGCTGACCAACAGTTTTGCCGTTTCCGAGGCTGTTTCCCCTTCTGTCAGTCTTAACGGAAGCGGCTCATTCTCTGCCAAGAGAGCAGATGGTCTGAACCAGTTTACCGATTACAGGTTTGGAAGCGGATGGGTCAGCTGGAAGCCGTTGAACGGTGTGGAAATGTCCTCCACTTTTTCAAGAAGCATTTCCATGGAGGACCGGTACGGTGCCAGAGTCAGAGACGACAGAACAGAGTCTGTAACTGGTGCTATCCGTTATTCCACAGGAAACTGGCTTACCACCAACACTGCCGTGGGTATTCAGAACAGAACCTACATCGGGTCATCTGGAACGGGAAGCAATGACGGAAACTTCTACAGGGTAAGTGCTTCTGTTAACAAGACTATGATGGGTATGGTAAATACTTCTGTGAACTTCAGCGAAAACAGATCTTACGGAACGGAGACCAACAATTTTTCAGACGGTCTCTCTGCCAGAATGAGCTATTACTTTCCTGATCAGTACAGAGGTGGAAGCATAACCGCGGAGGTTTCCGGCGACAGAAATTCTATTATCTACCTTGATTCGCTTCAGAATCATCTGGGTGACTCATGGTCGCACTCGGAGAGTCTGGAGCTTCCGGAGTTAATTCCCGGTGTGTTCATGGATATCGGTACAACATGGTCGGGAGATCGCAAATACTGGGAGAGCTCGGATCCAGACTCTGTTCAGAGTGATCCGCGGGACGATGACAGAACAGGCAGAGGGCTTCGCTCAGGTCTTATCTGGGAACTGACAGACAACATCGAGCTTAACTTCGATTTTTCCAGAGATATGTCAGACAGAGAAGACATGGTGGAGGTTTACGGGGTTTCGGATTACTTCAAGCTGAACGAGGTCAGCGATGACAGGCTTCTCAACATCACCCTGTCCTATTCTCCAGGACGGGCCAGGGTGGTATTTCAGAGGCTGGTAGAGCTTTACTCCTACGATACAGTTGTTGACGACGGTGACACTTCAAGTGTTTATACCCACGACTATGACAGAGACGAGTACAGAGAGCTTCTGGGTATTAACGCCACGATCCCCATTACCTCCAGATTGACCATTACAACTGCCATGACCGGCCAGCAGAGAAGCAGTTACTACCTGATGGCTTCACAGAGCGCCAATTCTAAAACAGCATCTACCTACTCTTTCAATCCCGGTTACAGATTCGATCTGGGAAACGACTGGAAAGTCAGCCAGTTTATGAAGATCACAGCAAACTACACTACCTACATGTTCCCGCAGGCCAGCTCTGATGACAGGCTTTTCAGGAGGCTGGAGGAATCGTTCTCTCTTTCCAGAGTATCAACTGACAGCACCACACTGGGAATTTCCCACCGGTTTACACTCAATGACCAGGGAATATTTGAAGACGGGCTGTTTCTTCGGACGGAAGAGTCAATAAACAACAGAGTTACAGTTGATGCGGGATTTCATGTTTCGTCTGATGTGGGATTGACTCCAAGTTATTCCTACGAGTATTCAACAAGAAACAGGATGAGT
>JAGGYZ010000122.1 GCA_021162285.1 Candidatus Fermentibacteraceae bacterium | reverse complement strand
TTGGCTGGGGGAACTGCCATGTTTCCTCTTGTGCTTGGCTGTTCAGTGATCGGTCTTCTCTCCCGGGAGTTCATGCCCTGGGCGCTGCTGGTGGCCGGTATGGTTGCCACTGTGACCGGAAAACAGATGAAACTAAGGATTACCGGTTTTATTGTGGTTGTATCAACACTGTGGTTCCTGCCGGTTTCACTTTCCGTTCCACTGGCAGTAACTGCTGCTGTGGCCGCTCTTACAGGGTGGAGACGCTATAAATACCTGCTTATTCCTGCAGGTTTTGTTTTTTCAGTGTTTTTTACCGGTCTGCCCGGGCAGTTGCCTGCAGCTCCGGTTGTGGCCAGCTCATCCATTTCAGATGGTATTCTGTCATACAGTATTCCAGAGCTCAATACATCTGTTACAGAAGTTTTGCTTCCTGCTCCGTTTGAAGGTACATGGGCAGTGTGGATTGCCATTGAAGCAGGCGGTGTCAGAGATTCAATTCCCATGATGGCCGTTGAACTCCGGGAGGAAATGCTGATACTTCCTGCAGGAACAGACACACTCAGTTTTACAGTAACTCCCGGTGATACACTCACCATTTCACTGCTTAAGGAATTCGAGCCGTTCAATCATACTGCAGTTCACGCTGCTTCCGGAGGTGAACTGCTGTGAAGAGCATTCTGAAGAACTACAGCGGTTCAGTGGCAATGGCTGTTTTTTCAGCATGGATATTTGCAGCCTGGCGTCTGGCCGGAATGCCTGATCCTGGCTTCTCCGGTCGTATTATTCCGGCAGCCTGGCTTCTGGCAGCCATACTTAATGGCAGAGCACACACGGAAAAATGGTTTGTACCGCTGGTACTAAGTTTTACCGCAGGTGCATGGCTGTGGATGCTTCATCCCTATGGGTGGCGTCTTGCAGCAGCACTGCCTGCTGCCGGTCTTATTGCATGGGGAATATCCATTGCTCTAAAGGTAAAGTACGGTGTAGTCAGAGCAGTGCTTCCCGTTCTGGCACTTTCTGTGTTATCGGCAGAGATAAACGGTGACGAGGTACGGTTTGCAGAACAGGCTTCCAGGCTCAGCGGCATTACAGCAGGCAGGTTTTCTGAGGTTCATTTCAGAGCAGGCGATATAAGCAGCAGCGAGGGCCACCACACGCCGCTTTTTCCACTTGTTGTTTCTCCAGGGCTTCTGGCAGGTGAGAACGGTCTGCGGATTGTGCCTGTCATTCTGGCTCTTGTGGGGGTTCTGGCTCTGGCCAGATTAACGAACCCGGCCGTTGCAGTGGCTGCTGCCCTGCTTTATCCGGGGTTTTCCGTTTTCGGTCTGGCCATGACTGGATGGATGGCTCTGCTGCTGTTTACTGTGGCTGTTCTGCTCCCTGAAGGCAGAAAATGGACAGCCTTGCGGTTTGCCATCGCACTTGTTCTGGTTGCGCTGAAGATGCGCTACTTCGGCCTTGCAGCAGGTATTCTTGTTGCGGAGTATGCGTGTATGCCTGCCAGGAAGGGAAAGTGGCTGACCCCTGCAATCTGGATTCTGGCTGGAGTTGCTGTACTGATTGCAGACCGGTATCTGATTGGCGGTTTAGTGTTCTGGAGCAGGTACGGGAACATTGAGGCGTTTCATCTTATAGAAGTGAATCTGTTCCAGAGACCCCTGGCAACTCTTTCAGAAGCCGGGTGGAGTCTGTTTGACCCGGAGGCGGGGTTTGTTTTCAGGGCTCCGTGGGTTCTTGCCGCCATACCCGGATTGTTTATTCTGGCAAAACAGCAGCCTTCCAGATTCAAGAGACTTGTGATCCCGTCGGTACTTTACTGGATTGTTCTCATCGTGTGGCTGGGTTCCGGATGGCACGGTCTTCCTGCACCTGCAGGAAGGATGTTTGTACCAATTATGCCACTGTTTGCAGCAGGGCTGATGTATGTGTGGAACAGGCGTGAAACAACACTTCTGGTGGTGCTGTCGATTGCCGTTTCCGCCATAGTTTCCGCTTACCCGTTTTGCCGCTACAACTATGCCGACGGAACGGACAGCATACTTACATTTCTGGGCGTTTCAACAGGGTTTTCAATGATAAGGGGCGGAACTGCTTATCTCCTTACCGCCCTGTTTCTTGCGCTTTCCATGATTACTGTTGTCATCAAAGCAAAAAACTACAGGAATCTGGCTCCGGTAATAGTTCTTGCTGCTGTTTTTCTTCTTACTCTTAAGCCTGCAGGGTACGAAGCTGAAGATCTTCCTCCGGAAATCGTGCAGGGAGCACGGCTTTACCCGTACATTGCCGACCCCACGGAAAGAATGTTCTGGTTCAACAGCAGGGAGAGACTGCTGGAACTCGGAGAGGCTGGTCAGTCGGTTCTGCTGCCCGGGGTTGAACCTGGGAACACTCTGCTGATTCAGATGTCCGGTGGCGGAGGTGTTCTGCAGATAGGAAACAGGTTTGTAACAGTTGAAACATCCATAATTACGCTACCTTCTCTTTACAACTCCGTTGGCAGAACAGAGAGGGTGCTTCCCGACTGGCCGGAAAACAGACAGATGGAAACTTTCCAGTTTGTTCTTGACAGCACCGATGTTTCAGGTGGAACAGTTCTGCTTACACACAGCAGTGGACCTCCTGTTTATATAGACAGAATAGATATTTCCTGTGAAGCAGGTGCGCGGTGAAAGAACAGCTGTCTGTGGTAATACCCTCAAGAAACGGTTTCCCTATTCTTAAAAAGTATCTTCCTGCAATTCTTAGGGAAGCTGCTGCAGTTCAGGCTGAGGTGATAGTGGTTGATGATTGTTCCGACGACGGCACTTCGGAGAGGCTTCCAGCCCTGTTTCCCGAAGTTACAGTTTTGAAGAGAACCGGAAATCCCGGTTTCTGCCATGCTGTAAACCTGGGCATGTCCACCGCCGGAGGCAGTTTCCTTATGCTTCTTAACAACGATACGGTACCCTCGAAAGGTTCTTTCAGAAGGCTTGTTGAAGAACTGGAGCAATCTGAAGGGAATGTTGCCGTGGTGGTACCATCAATCATCAGGCCTGACGGTTCAGATGACGGCAGTTTCAGGTGGGCATTTGTACGCGGGCTTGCTGTTACCGGGGAAAAAATAAGCGGTGAAGACTATCCTTCAGGAGCCTGTGCCGTCTGGAAACGAAGCGTCTGGGAGGAGCTTGAGGGGTTCAGCTCGGCTTACGCGCCTATCTACTGGGAAGACACGGATCTGGGCGTAAGAATGCACAGAGCGGGATACGCAATGAAGAGATGTGCGGATACAGTAATTGAACATGCTCACGCTGCAACAATGGGTAGCTCACAGCAGTCGGAGACCCTTCGGGAGAGGAACCGTTTTATATTCATGGACCGTAACTGCAGCACTGCAAAACAGAGGTTTTCAAGAGCCGTGTGGTTGCCTCTGCACTTCGCAATATCTATTCTAAGTGGAAACAGGGCATTTGTTGATGGATACAGAAATTACAGAAACTGGAAAAGAGAGATAAGTTGAAAAGCGGTGCTCGTCGTTTTGTTCTGGGTGTTGAGGGGCTCACAGCCCTGGTAACAGGTGCTTCAGCCCTTGCTGCTATAGTTTCCTTTCTGGTTCTCTGGCTGGTTGTTTCCGATGCCCGCACAACGCTGGAAAGTGCTTCTTACTCCAGGGCAGAGTACATCTCGCAGGCGCTGGGTATCCGGCCCACCCAGAGTTCACTGGAGTCCATAGTAAGTTCTTCCATCCCCGGTGGGGCTGTTCGGGCTGTTGCGGTAATTTTTGATGATTCCGAAATACTGACGTACCCAACCATAACCATGAATGATCTTGAAACTGCCGATCAGATAGCATACACATCCGCTTACGGATACAGAGTTGTTCTGTTGATGGAAATGCCGTCGGTACTGGGAGAGAAAACGGTAATACTGTTGATGTTCGCGATCTTTGCGGTGGCTCTTACCGTTACTGCTGTTATGGTTCCTTCATTTCTCAGACGAACTGTTCTTGACCCGCTTAGAAGTATTCTGGGAGAAGCCGACAGAATACAGAGCGGCAGTGGCAGCAATGCAAAGGCGGCAGATGCTTCATTCCGCAAGCTTGTAGACCTTCTTGGAGAAAGAGATGTTCAGCTTGAACAGATGAGGCTGGAAGCACTGAACAGGGCAGAGGCAGCAGAATCCAGGTCCGGAGCGGTTCTTGAAGCTCTGGGATCCTCGGTGATAGTTATCGATTCTCTGGGAAACCCCTCGCAGTGGAACAGACAGGCTTCGGATATTTTTCGGATAGGCAGCAGTATTGAAGAAAGCAGGCTTGCTGCCCACCTGGCACCGTACCTTAACAAGGGCGTTACAGAGTGGGACGGTGAAGAGAGTGGCAGGATATTCCGTTTCAAAGTTACCATGGGTGAGAATGGCGAGAGAATAGTGCTTGTCACAGATGTTACAGCACCGGTGATGCTGGAAAGAAGGCTTGCGGAAGAAAGTGCTCTTGCCGATCTGGGAGCTCTTTCAGGAGGTGTTGCCCATGAGATAGGAAATGCCCTGTGTGCACTGGACGGTTTTCTGGATCTATTGGGAAGAGGAGGAGACTCGGAGAGAATTGAGGGAATCCTGAAAGAAGCGGGAATGGAGCTTGACTCTGCACGAAAAATTGTGGAAGCATTCAGGAACCTTGCTCATCAGAATTCCATTGAGAGTGTTACACAAACACACAGCGTTGCTGAAATTATCAGAGAAATCTGTGAAAGCCGATCGGTCTCGTGCAGTTTCAGCAAAACAGATATCCCTGCTGACCATGTTTCTATACCTGGTGGCGATGTACTTGTTACGAGAATAATGGAAAATCTTCTTTCCAATGCCTTGAAGTTTTCACCTGAATCAAGTGTTGAGGTAACAGTCACCGATTCCTCCAGTGAACATGCTTTTATATTCAAGGTGCAGGATCGGGGGCAGGGTTTGCCGGATCCTCCGGAGCAGGTGTTCAGACCAATGTACACAACAGCACAGAACCAGGAGGGTATGGGACTGGGTCTGACTATCACAAGAAGGTTGGTAAGGGCAATGGGCGGCTCCATAACAGCCGCAAACAGGAAAGATGGAGGATCCGTATTCACAGTGATCATTCCCCATCTGGAAAGCAGCTGATGAAAACAATACTTCTTGTTGAAGACAAGCGCGGAATGAGGGTAATGCTCTCAACTGCTCTGAAAGAAGACGGCTGGCAGGTAACTGCTGTTTCAGCAGCTGATGCAGCTCTGAAACACCTGAAGACTGAGTCCTACAGTGCGGTTCTTACAGATGTACTTCTACCGGGAAGGTACAACGGAATTGATGTTCTGGACAGCACCCCCTCAGGTACACCGGTAATTGTGATGACCGCCTTCGGCACGATAGATATGGCTGTTGATGCCATGAAGAAAGGTGCAGCTGATTTTGTAAGCAAACCTTTTAAACTCGATGAAATACTTGAGAAACTGTCATCTGTAGCAAGTGACAGTTCGGTATCAATGCTTGGTCGGTCCAGTGTTTACATTGAAGCGTTGAAGAGAGCCGAGAGGGCAGCACCAAGCGGTATGAACATACTTATCATGGGTGAGAGCGGTACTGGAAAAGAACTTCTTGCAAGAAGAATACACCAGCGCAGCGGCAGAAAGAGTGGCCCTTTTGTTCCTGTGAACTGCGCTGCAATCCCTGAGAACCTGATGGAAAGTGAGCTTTTTGGTGCCGAAAAAGGTGCATACACAGGGTCAACCGATGCGAGACCGGGAAGATTCACAATAGCCAGAGGCGGCACGATATTCCTCGACGAAATAGCCGATCTTGATATGACACTTCAGGGAAAGCTGCTGAGGGTACTCGAATCGGGTACGTATCATTCAGTCGGGGGTACTGAAGAGCAGAGGTCAGACGCTCTGGTGATTGCGGCCAGCAACAGAGATCTAAGCGAAATGGTTGAAAAACACAAATTCAGGCAGGACCTGTACTTCAGAATAAGTGAATTTCCAGTGAATCTTCCCCCTCTCCGTGACAGGGGAGACGATGTGGCTCTGATTGCAAAACACTATCTGGAACTCTACAACGGCAGCTCTTTTACAGAAGGTGCCCTGCGTTCACTGCGCAACTACAGCTGGCCCGGCAATATCCGGGAGCTTAAAAACATAGTCAGGCGCGCCTGTGTCAACTCCGGTGAAAAGGTTATTACTGAGGAGATGCTTGAGTTCTCAGGGAAGAAGCCGGAGGGTTCACTGGTTGAACAGGCAGCAGCTGCAGCCAGAGCCAGAGAGAAAATTCTAATCACGTCAGCGCTGGCCCAGTCCGGCGGTAACAGAAGAAAAGCGTCTGAGATACTGGGAGTCAGCTACAGAACACTGCTCACAAAGATCAAAGACCTTCAGATTGCAGTGGAATGAGCAGGGCTGTTGTTCTACTGAGCGGAGGGCTTGATTCCACAACAGTTCTGGCAATGGTAGCAGAACAGGGCTTTGAGGTAACTGCTGTTTCCTTCAGCTACGGTCAGAAGCACACCATGGAGCTGAAGAAAGCACAGAAAATTGCAGAGTACTTCAAAGTGAGGGAACACCTGATAATAAACCTTGATCCTGAACCTTTCAGGGAATCAGCTCTCACCGGTTCAGGAACTGTTCCAGAAAACAGAACTGAAATCAGCACAGAAATTCCGGCAACCTATGTTCCTGCCAGAAACACCATTTTTCTCGCCATCGCTCTGGGAATTGCTGAGTCAAGAGGCGCAGACAGCATATTCACAGGCGTCAACTCGCTTGACTACAGCGGTTACCCCGACTGCCGCCCTGAGTTTATCGATGCTTTTCAAAACCTTGCCAGCCTGGCAACAAAAACTGCCGTGGAAGGCAGGCCACCTTCAATAAAAGCTCCTCTTCTGTACATGACAAAGGCTGAGATAATAAAGACGGGAACACAACTGGGGGTAGACTACGGCATGACTCTCAGCTGTTACCAGCCGGATGAACAGGGAAGAAGCTGCGGTGTGTGCGATGCCTGTATTCTACGTCTTGAAGGTTTTCGGGCAAACGGACTGGAAGACCCGGTTGTATACACAGAGAAATCCCATGGCTGATTACAGAATAAAAGAAATGATACTTACCCTTCAGGGCGAGGGTGCTAAAGCAGGTACTGCTGTGGTGCTTCTCAGGTTTGAGGGCTGCAATCTTAAATGCAGTTTCTGCGACACGGATTTTACAGGAACCGATGGCGAAGGTGGTGGAGTGTTTGCTACTGCACAGGAGCTTGCCGATGCCGTACAGAAGAAGTGGAGATCTTCTTTACCGTTAAATGTTCTGTGCACAGGCGGCGAGCCTCTGATGCAGCTTGATGAAAAATTGATAAAAGAGTTTCATGCAAGAGGTTACAATATTCTTCTGGAAACAAACGGAACATTCCCTCTGCCAGATAACCTGAACTGGGTATGCGTAAGCCCCAAAGCGGGTATATCAACAGTTCTGAAAAGTGGAGACGAAATCAAAATTGTGTTTCCTCAGGAAGGTATCGATCCCCATCTGTATGAAAACATGAACTTTACTCACTTCTGGATACAGCCCATGTACAACGCAGACTACGAACAGAATCTAAAAGCTTCAATAGACTACTGTATTTCGCATCCGAACTGGAGATTGAGCCTTCAAACCCACAGATTTACCGGTATGCCTTAGGAGAAACAATGGAGATTTACAGAGAATTCAAGTTTGATGCAGCACACAGCCTCAATAATCTTGCAGAGGGCCACAAGTGCAGAAACCTTCACGGACACACATTTGCTGTGATCGTTTATGTGTCCGGACCCGTTGGAGAGAAAACGGGCTGGGTAATGGACTATGGAGAGATAAAGAGTATCTGTGGGCCTGTGATAGACCAGCTTGACCACAGCTACCTCAACGATATTCCCGGCCTGGAGATCCCCACCAGTGAAACAATCGCCGTGTGGATATGGAACAGAATAAAGCCGGAGATTCCCAGCCTGAGCATGGTAGAGGTAAAGGAAACTGCCGCAACAGGGTGCAGATACACAGGATGAAAGATGTACAGAACACCCCGGACACAAGGAACATCGCCCTGAAAGAGGCTGGAATAAAGAACCTCAGCTACCCTATCACAATACTTGACAGGGAAGACAGAGAACAGCGAACAGTAGCGGATATACAGATGTCCGTGAGTCTTCCTCACCACTTCAAAGGCACTCACATGAGCCGCTTTCTGGAAGTTCTCACCTCCAGCGGATGCCGGTTTACAGGTAGCACAATACCCACCGTTCTCAATAAACTGAAACAGACTCTTCAGGCGGAATCTGCTAGAATACGCATAGAATTTCCATACTTTCTTACAAAAAAAGCTCCTGTTTCCAGGTCGGAAGCAAAGATGAGCTACAACTGCGTTTTTACAGGTGAGTCCACAGCCAGCACACATGACTTTGTTCTTACAGTGACCGTTCCTGTAAGCACCCTGTGCCCCTGCAGCAAAGAGATAAGCGAAAGCGGTGCCCACAACCAGCGGGGTTACATCACAATGGATGTGCGAACCAGGCAACTTCCCGACGGTTCTTTCGCAATGATCTGGATAGAAGAGCTTGTTGAAATAGCAGAAGCTTCAGCCTCTTCACCGCTATACACCATCCTGAAACGCCCTGACGAGAAGTTCGTAACCGAGCAGGCCTACAACAACCCTGTGTTTGTTGAAGACATTGTACGCAATGTTGCTGAAAAACTGAGAGCAGACAGCAGAGTAACACAGTTTACTGTAACCGCCGAGAATCACGAGAGCATCCACAACCACAACGCCTATGCAGTTGTCGAATGGGAGCTTACATAAAAACCTGACTCCCACCTAGAATACGGTGTTATGCCTACATCTATCAGCCTTTTATTGGATACTATCACCATTGACATTGTTTTCCTCCTGCGCCATCTTCTGCTTCGGTAAATACTTGCCGGGATTACTCAAAGTTGCCGATAATCCGGTATCGGAGAGGAGAAGGAAATGTATAGAACTGCAGTCCTTGTTGTTGTGATTGCTTCTTCACTGGTTGCCGGTGAGCAGACCGGTTCAGTCAAGTGCGTGATTGCACTGATGGTTCGTACTACACGATTGGAGAAGCAGGGAACTTTCATGGACAATGCAGTCAGGGGTGTTTTCCGATGAACCGGATAATCAGTTTTCTTAAAAGTCTGCATCCAATCAGTATATTTTTCTTTGCGTCGGCGGTTTTAGTTATTGCATTAGGACTGTTTATGGGAATCAAACACAAAATACTGCAAGTTGTCACGGTCGCTGGTAATGTTATTGCCGGGCTTCTGGCGCAATGGTATTTTGAGCGAGACGGAAGGGAATAGTGCTTATCCTGCTGTCTTGAAACTGTTGACAGAAGCCGTACAATACGCGTATATGCAGATCAAATTCAATAGCGGATTTAAAGCAACACAATGAATCGTATACAATGGTGCAGAAGCAGCACACCACGGAGAGAAAATGAGTTTTCAGAAAAGTGTGGCTCTTGAACTGGGCCTGGATTTAAAGAGGGTAGAAGAGGTTCTTGCTCTTATGGAGCAGGGGGCAACTATTCCGTTTATAGCGAGGTACCGGAAAGAGGTATCCGGAGGAATGGATGAAGTTGTTCTTCAGTCGGTCAGAGAAACATGGCAGAAACTGCAGGCGCTGGATAAAAGAAAAACTGCTGTTGTTTCTTCTCTTAAAGAACGCAATCTGCTTACAGAAAAGCTGGAGAAACAGATAACTGAGGCATCTTCACTTGCCATACTTGAGGACATCTACCTTCCATTTCGCCCCAAAAGAAGAACCAGGGCAACCATTGCTGCGGAAAACGGTCTTGAGCCTCTTGCAGAGCTGCTTCTGCAGCAGAATGACACCGATGACCCTGCAGTTCTGGGATTGCAGTTCACCGGTGAAAATGTGCCGGACTCTGATGCTGCTCTTTCAGGAGCTGCAGATATAATTGCTGAGAGAATGACACACCATCCAGGGGTTAGAGCTGAGATGCGGAGCCTGTATATGAAACAGGGCAGA
>JAGGYZ010000053.1 GCA_021162285.1 Candidatus Fermentibacteraceae bacterium | reverse complement strand
ATACGGAGGAACCGATGAGAACGGTTTTGACTGCAGTGGTCTTGCATACAGGGTGTTCAATGACAACGGCATCGAACTGCCGAGAACAGTTACTGCAATAGGAGAGATAGGTGTTGCAGTGAGCAGAGACAGCCTTCAGCCGGGGGATCTGCTTATTTTTCACAACCCCACTCACACAGGCATCTATATCGGTGATGGTGAGTTTATACACTGTTCCTCCTGGCAGGACAGAGGTGTGGTTATCACAGAGATAACACAATCGAATTATGCCAGACGGTACTTTGCAGCAACAAGAGTTGTTTCAGAGTAACACAGACCATGGGATTCGAGTATCATTGAGTTCTGCATTTGGGATACTGTTCTTTTAAGAGGGGGGAATTGAATTGTCCGATTCTGTTCAGGAATACAAACTGATGATACCTGTACTGGTCAATCGCGGAGATTCCCTAGTTGACAGAAATGTGGTTCTGGGAGTCTTATGGCTGGTTTCTGTACTGGTATTCGTCATTCCTCTCTGGATAATGCTTACTGCTGATCTGCCTTTTGGGCTGAAAATGGGAATTTTCATCGGCATTCAGCTGGCTGGGCTGCTGGTGTATATCCCTCTGTTACTCTGCTATAAAAACAGAGGTTTTCTTGCCGTTTCAGAAGGAGATTTATTTTCCTGGGCGATCTACAGAAGAAGAGCCGTTCTCTGGAGCAGTGTAACAGGAGCTTCCATAATTTCCGCAGGAAACAGGGTTGGTGAAACCCCTTCAATCAGTTTTCATCTTGAAGTGGATGGTATGAGGAAGCCGGTCAAGCTTCATATGGAAGCTGGATCCGGTGAATTGTTCAAAGAAGAACTCAAACAGAGGACAATACATTATTGACCAGCAGCGTGTATTTGAGAGCTCTATCATTTGGAAGTGAATACTTGGACGGGTATCAAGAGCTGTCTTTTCTAAAAAGTATTGCGATAAAGTGTCTGCGATCCGAAAAGAGTACAAGATAATCTCCGCCGCAGGGAGTTTCGTTTCTGCGGTGTTTGCTTCTGGTGCTCTGTACGCCTTAATGTTTCGATATAATGCGCCGCTGTCTGAGTTCCATACTAACGTTTTGGACTACTGGCTCTGCTGCTTTCCAGCAAGGCACTGGTTTATGCGCATGGCACCGCTATGTAATTGAACCAGTAACGCAGCTGGGATTCTGGAGAGCTAGCAGGATGTGAAAGTTCAGGGTATGCAGAGCACTAGTCCTCTGCGAGTACAATTATCATATCTTCTTTTGAGTACAGTACTTTTTCACTCTTATCGGGATTAACTACGACGCCGTAGCCCTTTCCGGAGTTGCTTCTGTGTGCGTTTATTCTGTATCCGATTGCAGTTTCCCCCAGCTCTGAAGCACTTGCAACCACAGTATAGAAGTTTACCGGTACTTCGCAGGAAACAAATCTCCGCACAGGTTTTAGATAGATCTCCGAGCCTTCGGGATCAAACAGATTCCAGAAAAGAGAGCTCAGGTCTTTGTTTTCCGATATCTGTGTAAGAAGAAGACTTAGAAGCTGATCACTGACTATGTAGTCGTCAGCTCCGGATATTTCAGCAAGAATTCTGTTGTGGACATCCCTCATTTCGCTGATAAGAGAGAAGTGGGTTCCGAGTTTGTCTGCGATGTCTCTTATGTGCAGCAGGGTCATTAAAGTAAGGGCATCGGCCGACTGAACGTCAAGACTGTCGGAGTAGCTGAGAAGAATTATGTGGTCGTACTGCTGAATAGAAAGGCTTTCAAGAAGTCTGCGGTCGGAAGTGTTTCCCTGTATGAATTGTACTGTAAGACCTTGAATATCTGCAGGAGGTTCAGGACTGCACAGGCTGGGGTCTGCCACCAGAGTGAGGCTGGAACCAGAGGGCAGGTAGCTGGAGAGTTCCCTGATGACTATAGACGCTCTCCAATTCCATCCCAGCATGATAATTCTGCCTGGTTCAGTGGCTTTATCTGCAGCATGAAATACCTCTTCCATGTTTGTCTCAACTGTACTCTTCCCTGAGAGAACAACGGTATCGTCATCTTCCGACACGGCGATGATTGCATCGCCTTCCTCAATTACTGTATTCATAGCAGGGTTAAGAACCGGCAGTTTTCCTCGGGGTTTCAGTCCTATCAAGCTGCTTGTTTCATACTTGAGAAGCGCCTTTCTGTAAGATATTCCGGTAAGCTCGGGTTCGTGCCGAAAATAAATCTCGTCTCCGGCGTAGTCCAGCAGCTCCTGATAGATTACCGAAAGGCCGGATTGAAGACATGTCTGTGCAGCTATTCTGGCAATTATTTCTCCTGCCAGTATTACCTCAGCCTGATCTCCGCCGACTATATTTGCGGCCTGGATGTTGTCGGGATTGTTAATCAGGGCAACCATGTGAACTGGTAATTCTCTGTCCTTTGAATTGCTGTTGATCGCAAGCATGATCTTGATCACTTCGGGATCCGGGTTGTCTGAATCCGATGAAAGAATGATTATGGATTTTGAAGTATGAAGGCTCATAAGATCAAGATCGCCTGGCTCCACAGGTTTGCCTGTTCTACAAACCACCCGGGTATTGGCGGTGTCTGGAACCTTGCTTCGTATTTCGTCTTCCATCTCGATTTTGTCTCTGTCGGCCATAATGGCAACGCAGGGATTTTTCTGGTTCTCGTTTGCAATGGAAAGTTCTGAAATGATAGTGAAGACCTGTTGCGACCAGCCCAGAATTACAGTATGGCCAGTTTCCACCACCCTTGAACGACCCTTTTTCAGCGAATCAAGACGGGCCTCAAGCCCCGTTGTAAGTATGCCTATGAGTGCACTGAAGATGAAGATGCCGCTGAAGGTAACAAGAAGCATACTTAATAGAAATCCCGCCCCCCCCTGATCTCCGCCGATGGTTCCCGGGTCCATCGTTCTCATAAGGCTCATCCAGAGCAGTGTGGGAAAACTCTGGTTTTCAGGTGCTATCCCGGTTACAAGAATAATCATGGAGAAAACCAGAATAAGCACCGCAGAAAGCATCCCAAGCCAGATAATGAGACCTGCGGCCCCCCGGGACATCATGGCGTCGAATGTGTATCGTAACCTGTCCTTACGAGAAAACCTGCTGCTCATGCGTCTCTCCCCGGTGTGAATGAAATTTGTACTCAGGTGCTGAAATTAACTGTTCAGCATTGCAGAAGCAATTCCCCTCTCGCGGCACACATCAAAAAACGACTCCAGATCGGATCGGGAGAGGATGCTTTTCCTGATAGATTGTGATTCTATTCTGGAAAGATGAGACTGCAGCAACTCCAGAGTTTTCTTTAAAACGCCGATCGCCTCCTCTGGTTTGTTCTCTTTTTCAAGAACCCTGAACAGATTCCAGTGCATGAATACAATCTCGTCAGGGCTTGTATTCTCCGCCATGGCAATGGATTGCTTTATCATTTCAGTGGCCCGGTGAATGCTTTCAGAATCATTATTCGTAAGGCCCAGCAGCACGCCTTCCAGGTGTAGCAGCAGACTTTGGTTTGAAGTGCCGGAGCCTGTATTACTTACTTCTGCAAGAATTTCCTCACTCTTCTGGTAATCCCCCATGGCCAGATGAGCTTTTGCCATATTCAGTTTTGTACTTTGCTCCATTTTCACGCAGTTCAGTTCACCGAATATCTGAGAGGCGTTCAGGAAATACTCTGCAGCCCTGCTTCCCTTGCTTTTTACTGTGGCCAGCTTTCCAAGCCCCAGTTGACCGTAGGCCATGCCCAGCCGGTTGTCGATTCTGCTGTTAAGCTCGATGTACATCTGGAAGTATCTTTTCGCAAGATCCAGCATGTTGAGGTGTGTGTAGGTTTCGGCAAGGTTGTAGTATCCTATGGCAAGCCCCAGTTGATCGCCCAGCTGACCGTTGAGCTTTATAGTCTGTTTCAGGCTGTCCAGCATTGCATTGTAGTCACCGTTGTGTGAGTAGAGATCGTGCATGTTGTTCAGAATCAGAGCTTCCCCCTGTGCGTATTTCTCCCGGACACAGATTTCAAGACCCTTTCTGTATTCTTCAAGAGCAGTTTTCCAGGAGCCTGTTTCAGTATCTATGTCTGCAAGCCTGGCGAAGTATATGCCCTCGAGAGTTTTGTCAATTCCATCTACTTGCCGGTACAGAAGTTCTCTGGCCGTTTTCAGGTTTTCCCGTGCATCGTTCTGTTTGTTCTGGAGCAGGTTTATAAACGAAGTTTCAAGCAGGGCGCCTACCATGTTGTTGATAAAAAATCCATTCAGCTCAGATGTTTCATTCCCAACTGAAATAGCTTTGTTGAAATAGTGTAAAGCACTGGGATAATTGCTTTTGCGCTTGTAGTTACTGCCCAGCCTGTGATAGATGGCACACATGTCTATGGGGTTGCTGGCAAGCGATATGGCTTTTACCAGATGCTCTTCAGCCAGATCCGCTTTGCCTGTGATAGAGTAGAGTATACCGGTGTTGATATGGGCTTCCAGGTAGGTCTCCGGCTCGGCAGTATCCTGAGAGACCCTGCTAAGATATTCCTGATACCAGTGTATGGATTCAGAGTAAACCCCCTGGGAGAATGTTGTACTGGCGGCTTTTTCCGCGTATTTGAGAGCCTTGTGGTTGTTCCGGCTTTTACAGAAATGACGGGCTGTTTCTGTAATAACACTGATTTCTTCCACATTTGCACCGGCGGCCAGAAAGCTGGCTGTTTTCTCGTGAAGCAACTGCCTGAGCGAAGGAGATATTCTGGAAATCAACAGACTTCTCATTACTCCGTAAGAGAAGGAGTATCTTTTTCCGTCATCGTTCAGCAACCCCATTTCCACAAACCGGTCCAGGATTTCTGCGAGGTTGTATTCGTCTCGCGAAGTCAGTTCGCAGAGCAGCTTAAGGTCGAGAAGTCTTCCTGCAAGTGCCGCCCTCTTAAGAATAGATAGTTCATCTTTGCTGCAGCTGTCGAGCATTATCTCTATAACAGGGGAAATGTCATCGGGAAGTTCTTCTTCCTCCGGCTCTTTCCACACGCAGACTTCTCCTTTGCCTACACTCAGATATCCGAGTTTTAACCCCCAGCTGATCAGTTTTCTCAGGAACAGGGCGTTGCCACCGCTCTGTTTCATCAGATAGTTCTGTACTTCATCAGGAATAGCCGGTGTTTTCATTGCGAAGAAAACCATTGTTCTTACATCCGGCTGTTTAAGAGGTTCAAGATGAATTCTCTTCGAAGGAACGCTGGTCCATGCCGGTTTCAGGTTTCTGAAAGTGTTCTTATCTCTGCTTACAGCAACATACAGGATTTTTGCATTTGGCGCTGTGGAAACCACCTCAGAAGCGAACTGGATACTTCTTACAGAGGCCCAGTGTAGATTGTCCAGAACAATTAAAAACGGAGTAATCATGGAAATTTCTTTCAGAATCAGGCCGAGATCACGGCGGAATCTGGTCTTTTCCTCCTCGGGAGTTGCTGCCACTGTTCTTTGTTTTGCAGTGAAGCTGAACTCTGAAAGTTGTTCTGCTGTTGAGTGTTCGACTGCCTTTACAGTATTCTTGAGACTGGAAAGCTGGTTTTCTGTTAGAAACTCAAGGGCTTTTCTGATGGTGTTGATCACAAGAAAACTGTCTTCCTGATAAACCGGATGAGAATCTGTGGTAAACGTTGGGATATTCTTGAACTGAGAGTAGTTGAGAAGCTCTTCAAGAAGCTTGGTTTTTCCCGTACCGATAAAACCGGTGAGCAGACAAAATCTGGCTGAATTCTCAATAGCATCATTTACCAGTTCACGGAGTTGATGGAGTTCGTCTCTTCTTCCCACCATGTGTGAAAAGTCCGGCTCCACGTCCCTGATGAATTCAAGGTCATCCGCCAGAACAAACCTGCCCCTGCCGGTTTCCTTTGCGTGGTACAGAGCCTGGTCTGCCATGGAGATAAGGTTTGAGAGTTCGGTATCATCAGGTTTACTTTGGGCAATACCCATAGAAACGCTGATTTTCAGTCCGCCGGGGAATTCTCTTTTCCGCAGTTCGAAAAGAAGCCGCTGGGCAAGGTCCAGCGCGCTGTCTCCACTGGTATCCGGAAGGATTACAATGAATTCATCGCCACCGAATCTGAGAGCCTGGTCGCCCCTTTTCAGATTGTATCTGATGGTCTTACCCACATGTGAAAGAAGGTCGTCTCCGGCAAGATGACCATATATATCGTTCACAAGCTTAAAATGGTCTATGTCCAGTATTACAAGAGACCATGGATGTTCTCTTGCAGAGAAGCTCTTATTCAGCCCCGGCAGTATTGATCTGTCGTTAAGACCTGTGAGAGGGTCAATTCCGGTTCCGTTCATCTGTGTGTTCATCAAGCCACCGGTTGTATTCCTGAAAGCATGGTTTCGCAACCCCCTGTGAATGCTGATATTCGCACATATGATAGTATAGCATATTTCATTCCAGAGATGAAGATGATATTATAGAGAAATACAGGAAAATAATAGCAATTACAGACAACCCAAACAGCTCTAAGACTGGAAAAGCAGTACCAGGTGTTGTTTTTTCTCGGTGCTACAGTGTAGTATTGAGTGTGTTACACATTCAAGGAGTACCGTTTGTTTGAGTACAAAAGGCCCTCAACATACCTGATTGGGCTCTCCATTGTTCTTTTGTGTCTTGGTTTTGTTATGGCTTACTACATTCACACAACAGTTGCGAACCTGAAGTACGACGCAAAGATTATCAATGAAACCGGAACTATCAGAGGTTCCATACAAAGGATAACCAAACTGGTTCTTTCCAATTCCCCTGAAGTTTCCGATGTAGTACTTAACGACATCAACGGGTTGTTCGACCATTTCATTTCTGAAGGCGGCGGGAACAGGCACAGCGGAGTCCGTGAGGCTGTATACAGTGGAATTGTGGAGCTGAGGGAGAGGTGGCACTCTCTGGAAACACTGTTAATGGAATTCAGAGAAACTCCCTCAAGACGGCTTGAACTTGAAATAGTTGCTGAAAGTGAAGTGTGCTGGTCCGTGGCAGATTCGGTTGTTTTTGCAGCGCAGTCTGCCACGGAATGGAAAGTGGGAAATTTCAACCACTTCTACAGAATTCTTATACTGAATGCGCTGACTGCTATTCTTGTTATTCTTCATGTCGTCCTGTACGTGCGGAAGAGGCTGGAGTTCGAGTCATCTCATGACTCCATCACCAATCTTTTAAACAGAAGAGCCTACGACAGCATGGTACTATCTGAAATTGCGAGAAGCACCAGGTACAGCTCGAAACTCTCTCTGATATTGTTCGATGTGGACAAATTCAAACACATCAACGACACCAGAGGACACGGAGCCGGAGACAGGGTTCTGGTAGAGCTGGCACAGGAAGCAAGCAACACAGTTCGGGAAACAGACATGGTTTTCAGGGTAGGTGGAGACGAGTTTGCCGTAATTTGCCCGGGAACAGATACCGCAGGCGTGTTTCTGCTGGCAGAGAAGATCAGAAAAATAATACAGCAACGCTCCACAGCGTCCGGGATTGCCTGCACAGTAAGTCTTGGGGTTACAGAATACCAGTCAGGAATTTCACCCAAAGAGTTTTACCATCAGGCCGATCAGGCACTGTATTCAGCAAAGAACAGTGGAAGTAACCGCGTGGAAGTCTGGAGCTGACTGGACCTGCTGATTCGTATGCAACAAACGGGTTAACTACCCCGTTACTTTTTCTTGCCTTTTAACTTCGCCCACGATTCCCGCAGTGTGATCGTTCTGTTGAAAACCATTTTCTCCGGGGTCGAGTCTGGATCAATACAGAAGTAACCCTTTCGTTCAAACTGACAGGTAAAACCCGGTTCTCTGTTCTTCATGTGGTTTTCCATCCTGCAGTTCATTGCAGTGTTCAGGGAATCAGGATTAAGAGAGGATGTAAAGTCTGCTCCATTTTCAGTATTCATGGGATTTTCCGTGTTAAACAGACGGTCGTAAAGTCGCACTTCTGCAGGAAAACTGTGGTTGGCAGACACCCAGTGAAGAGTTCCCCTTACCTTTCTTCCGTCAGGGGCATTCCCGCCCTTTGATTCAGGGTCGTAAGCGCACCTGATCTCTGTGATTTCACCGTCATCGTTCTTTGTTACTCCGGTACAGGTCACCAGGTATGCGTAGCGCAGCCTTACTTCCCTGCCCGGTGTCATTCTGAAGAACTTTTTCGGTGGGTTCTCCATGAAATCGTCTTGCTCTATGTAGAGTTCTCTGGTGAATGGTGTGGCACGGGTGCCAGCAGAATCGTCTTCCGGATTCACTACGTAATCAAAATATTCGGTTTTATCCTCCGGATAGTTTTCTATCAAAAGCTTAACAGGGTCAAGAACAGACATGACCCTGGGGGCAGTTCTGTTCAGCTGTTCTCTGATACTGTGCTCCAGAAGGGCAATATCTACAGTGCTGTTTCTCTTGGCCAGACCGATAACAGAGCAGAAGTTATTTATGGCTGATGCAGGAACTCCTCTGCGGCGAAGTCCGCTGAGAGTTGGCATTCTCGGGTCATCCCATCCGCTTACATAGTGTTCTTCAACCAGCTTTCTAAGGTAGCGTTTGCTTACAACGGTGTAGCTGAGATTCAGTCTGGCGAATTCGATCTGTCTGGAGCGGAAGATATCCAGCTTTTCAAGATACCAGTCGTAAAGCGGACGGTTTACCTCAAATTCGAGAGTGCACAGGCTGTGTGTGATGCCTTCTGTTGAGTCTTCAAGGCAGTGGGCAAAGTCGTACATGGGGTATATACACCAGCTGTTCCCGGTACGGTGGTGTGTTTTGTGCAGTATTCTGTACATAGCCGGGTCTCTGAGACACATGGTCGGGCTGGTCATGTCTATTTTTGCTCGCAGAGTGCGGCTTCCCTCCGAAAACTCTCCTGCCTTCATTCTGCGAAAAAGGTCAAGATTCTCCTCTACAGTTCTTTCTCTGTAGGGGCTGTTTCTACCAGATTCTGTAAGTGTACCTCTGTAAGCTCTTACCTCTTCGGAAGAAAGGTCACACACGTAAGCCAGACCCATCGTAATCAGCTGTTCAGCAAGAAGGTACATTCGGTCAAAGTAATCTGAAGCAAAGTGAAGGCTGCTCCAGGTAAACCCGAGCCATTTCACGTCGTTTTTTATAGCTTCGACAAATTCCGTATCTTCTTTTACAGGGTTGGTATCGTCAAATCTCAGGTTGCACCTTCCGCCGTACTCCTCTGCAATACCGAAATTAGTAAAAATGGATTTTGCGTGGCCGATGTGCAGATATCCGTTGGGTTCAGGGGGGAACCTGGTGACAATCTCCGTGTGTTTGCCGGCAGCAAGATCAGCGTCAATTATCTCCCTGATAAAGTCTCTTGATTTTTCTTCCATATTCGTTCTCCCGTTGAATGATATAGTGCCAATCATAATCGAAATTTGATGTTATCATCCAAATGCTTTGTACTGGACCCGGGAATGTATTCTTTCTGCTGTCCGCCTGAGGAGGCTGGCAAGAGGTTTTACAGGATGCAATTCAGTAGATTTGCAGTTGTTTTCCTTTTCCGCTCAGGAGGTGTCTTTGAAAGTTTCCATTATTGGTGCAGGGCTTGCAGGGTGTGAGGCTGCTCTTCAGCTTGCCGGTGCAGGTGTTGAAGTGGTTTTGTACGAAATGAGACCGGGCAGAATGACGCCGGCCCATACCACAGGTTTGCCTGCAGAGCTTGTTTGTTCCAATTCTCTGCGCTCTGATCTTCTTCGAAACGCCCCTGGACTTTTGAAAGAGGAACTCCGCAGAAGCGGGTCTTATCTTATGAAAGCTGCAGACAGCTGCCGTGTCCCTGCTGGAGGAGCTCTGGCGGTAGACAGGCATGAGTTCAGCACAACAGTAAAGAAAATGCTTGATGAACACAAACTGATACTTCAGAGGGAGGAGGAGGTAACGGAGATTCCTACAGGGCCGGTGATTATTGCAGCAGGTCCCCTTGCCTCTGCAGCACTGGCAGATGCCGTTGCCGGGCTTACAGGTAAAGAATCTCTTTACTTTTACGATGCCATAGCTCCGGTGGTGGATTTTCAGTCCATAAACATGAACCGTGCTTTCTTTCAGAACCGTTACGAAACAGCGGAACAGGCAGACTACCTGAACTGCCCTTTTACAGAGGAAGAGTATTTCAGTTTTATTCACGAGTTGAAAAGTGCCGACAGGGTTTCTGCCCGCAGCTTTGAAAAAGAAATTCATTTCCAGGGATGTATGCCAGTTGAGGCAATTGCAGACAGCGGAGAGATGTCTCTTGCCTTCGGTCCAATGAAACCTGTGGGGCTGATTCATCCGGTAACCGGTCAGAAGTATTTTGCCGTAGTGCAGCTGCGAATGGAAAACAGGGCAGGAACGGCATGGAACCTGGTGGGATTTCAGACAAAGCTTACATACTTTGAACAGAAAAGAATTTTTAGAATGATACCAGGTCTCGAGAACGCCGAGTTCATTCGTCTGGGATCCATGCACAGAAACACTTTTATCAACGGACCGGCACTGCTCGATGGCAGAATGCGTTTTAATGCTGATAAAAGGATCATGTTTGCCGGTCAGATAACAGGCATAGAAGGTTACATAGAGTCGATAGCTTCAGGGTTTCTGGCGGGAAAACTGATGGGTGGTCTTGAAGCTCTGCCACCTGCTGAAACTGCTCTGGGTGCTGTGCTGCGGTATCCTGCAGAAAGTCCTGCAGACAATTACCAGCCCTCAAACATCAACTACGGTCTTTTCCCTCCCATGAAGAAGAAGGTCTCAGGCGGGAGGCGGGTCAGGAGAGAAATGCTTGCAGAGAGAGCTCTCGCAAAGCTTGAAGAGTGGCTGTCAGCCGTTTCTCCGGCTAATTAATGTCCTGGTGCCTGCTGCAAGGAACACGAGTATCAATGAAGCCAGCACAAAGCTGTCTGGATGGTGAGTTCCTGTGCCTGGACTGGCAAGAAGGACTGCAGCGGGGTAATCTGTAAACAGTACCAGATCGAGCAGTTTTTTTGTGTGTGCCGGTTCAGACAGCTGTACAAGCCACAGTATTATGAACGCTGTTCTTCCGGCAAATTTCAGGTGTTGTTCAGTAGTAAGGTAGACAAGAGAGATTGAAACAGCTGTCAGAGGCAGCACAACCCAGAACTGCCACGGAGGTGCTGCTGCTGCAAACACCGATACTGATGAAACAAATGTGGCTCCCAGTGCAGGGAAAGACCACTCGGCAAGGCGAACCATGCTGGTTGTTCCGCCTCTGTTGATTATTGTTAGAATTCCCTTTCTTTCTCTGGAGTCACTCCATCCTGTCAGCAGGAAAACCACAGGAAGAAGAACAAACAGAGATACAAATTCAGCTGCAGTTTTTTCGGGTGAGGTGATTACAAGAATACTTACTGCAGCAAGCCCGGCCAGCCACAGCATGTTTTTCATGTTTACTGCCCTTTTCCACATCATCCCTGCGGTGAAGATGATTATCTGCAATGTCAGAACCCTTCCTCTGTACCAAACAGGTCTACCGGTGGAGTCGAACCGTCAGGGGGATCGAACATCTTCAGCAGGATTCCCGGAGGTATGGAAGCCAGGTGGAGTTCTACAACAGCCCTGGAATTGGCCCTCGCAGTGAGCATGATCTGTGTTATTGCGTGTATGGTGTCTGAATGTGTGAATTTGTAAAGGCCATCAGTGTGAACCAGATTTCTTATTCCCTCAATGTTCTCGAGCTGTTTTCTGGGAAGTGAAGGATAGAAAGAAACGGTTATTTCTGCCCCGCCAAGTGAGATAGCCGCCAGTTCGGAGTGTCTCACTATTCTGCTGATGCCGTTTTCATCGCACAGAGCTATGCGCTCAACTCCGTAGGGTATCTGCCCAAGGGAAGAAGCCCTGAAAATCACGGTGTTTCCCACCTCCGAAAAGGTTTTGAGCTTTGCGTGGAGCGAGTCGTGAACAGGACAGTCTACAACCAGCAGTATTGGCGAATTTGCCATTGCTATTGCCAGTGAAGTTCTCTGAATCTCTGATGACGAAAGATTTTCTACGGCGGTACCGGCAAGCGTGTTGAGTTCAAGCCAGTTCAGAAGCTGGGCTGTAAGTTCTGCGGTTTCTTTTCTGCTTTTTCCGTTCCCGGTGGCAGCCAGATTGATGCATCCCCGAACGGTCATTCCAGGAGGAGCATCCAGCTCATTGGATATGTACCCAGTGGCCGACCTGCCCTCCCGGGAAGTTGCAGGAGACATATCAAATCCTGCAACAACTTTTCCCACAGGCGGAGACATCAGTCCTGCTGCGTAGAGAGAAAGTGTTTTTGCAGCAGAATCATCATCCCCGAGAAGAGCTGCCATGGTTCCTGCAAGCACTGCGAAGTCAATTGAAAGCGGCAGACCCTTCTCCAATGAAACACCAAGAAATTTCAGAAGGACTTTAGGCGGCTGCTTCATAGCACTCTATCTGTTCAGCTTTGCACACAGACTCCGGTCCGCTGTTTCCAGTGCTTTGACCACACCCATTCCGCTTCGTCCTGAAGTTCTCGGCGTTCTTCCGGTCTCAATGCATCTGAGGAACTCTTCCATTTCTGAATGCAGAGGTTCAAACGAATCAATTCTGGGGCTGATAATATCACCGGTTCTGTAGGAGAGCTGGTACTCACCAAATGTTTCCGGTTCAAGTATGTCAACGCCTTTATCGAAAATTTTGATTTTCTCGTAGGGTTTAGTGTCATCGTAGATAAGCATCTTTTTGCTTCCCACTATCACAGTTTTACGCAGTTTCGATGGGGCAAGCCAGGCAACCTGAACATTCGCAGTGGCTCCGCTGGGGAAGCCCAGGTTGATAAAAGCCACATCCGGTATTCCCTTGAGAACATAATCATGACCGAACGCCTCAACGAAGTCAGGTTCTTCATTCAGCCAGTAAAAAAGCATTGAGAAGTCGTGGGGTGCAAGGTCCCAGATAACAGAAACATCCTTCTGGTGCAGCCCAAGATTGACTCTGCTGCTTGTAATAAATCTTATGTCACCCAGTTCTTTGCTGTCCAGTATCTGCTTGATCTTAAGAACTGGAGGTGAGAAAAGGAATGTATGGCCAACCATTGTCACCAGGTTGTTGTTTTCTGCGTACTGCACCATTTCCTCTGCCTTTTCCGTATCCTCGGCAAAAGGTTTTTCAACAAAGACATGTTTTCCAGCTTTCATGGCTTCCATTGCCAGCGGGTAATGGGTGGAAACACTTGTTGCAATTATCACTCCGTCAATTTCAGGATCATTGAAAATGTCTTCTGCATTGAGAGTTTTCCGGCAGGCGGGAAATCTTTCGGAAATCCTGTTTAACCGTCCAGGGTCCTTGTCGCAGATTACAATTGTGTCGCTTCTTCTGTTGGCAACGATGTTTCTTAGAAGATTGGGACCCCAGTAACCCAGCCCTATCACGCCGATATTGGCCATTTCTACCTCCGGGTTTCATTGAACTCCGTGCTACCTATAGCTGAAAGCTACAACAAATGAAATCAAGGGTAAAGAGAGGGTTCCAGTCTGGTGCATTTTCCCGGAAGAAGAAAGATGTAAAAGAGGTGTCATTTCGGCGCAGTATTTTAGTCAGGGAGCGCTGAAAGTATATTTATATATAGATAATTGCTGTAATTAGTATATATTCATGGCCGAACTCTTGCTAATACACTGGGTAAAAGGAGGAAAACATGACACTTGAAAAACTTACAATAAAAGCGCGGGAAGCGGTAACAGAGGCGGTTAACATGGCATCGTCTGCAGGTAATCCTGAGGTTACTCCTCTGCATCTTCTTTCAGCACTGGTTAAAGATGACTCCGGAACCATCCCTGGGGTGATGAGCCGTCTGGGTGCATCACTTACTACCCTTACAGATGCCGTTGGAAACGCCCTTGGCAACCTTCCAAGATCTTCAGGCGGTGCTCAGCCTGCCATGTCAAGGTTGTCTGTGAATGTTCTTAAAGCGGCAGAGAAGGCTTCTGAGGGAATGAAAGATGACTTTGTTGCAAGCGAACATCTGTTAATGGGGATTCTGTCCAAAGGCGGGCAGGTGTCGGAACTTCTCAGGGGAGCGGGTATTACACAGCAGAATTTTCTCGAGGCTCTCTCTGAGGTAAGAGGTTCCTCAAGGGTAACAAGCGAGAATGCCGAAGACAGCTACGAGGCTCTTAAGAAATACACAAAAGACCTTACGGCTCTGGCCCGCCAGCAGAAACTTGATCCTGTAATAGGGAGAGACGATGAGATAATGCGCACGATGCAGATTCTCTGCCGAAGGAGAAAAAATAACCCTGTTCTGATAGGAGAACCCGGTGTAGGTAAAACGGCCATTGCTGAAGGGCTTGCAGGGAGAATAGCAGAGGGGGATGTTCCGGAGAGTCTTAAGGATAAAAGCCTTCTGGCTCTGGACATGGGTTCGCTTATAGCCGGGGCAAAATTCCGCGGTGAGTTTGAAGAAAGGCTCAAGGCTGTTCTTTCAGAGATATCGGCCAGCGACGGCAGGGTGATTCTGTTCATAGATGAGATGCATACCCTTGTGGGCGCCGGTGCAGCTCAGGGAGCAGTGGATGCAGCAAACATGCTTAAACCCGCTCTGGCAAGGGGAGAGCTTCACTGTATTGGTGCGACAACGCTGGATGAATACAGAAAGTACATTGAAAAAGATGCAGCACTTGAACGACGGTTTCAACCTGTTCTGGTTGAACCGCCTTCAGTGGAGGACACGGTAAACATTCTGAGAGGTCTCAGGGAAAAGTATGAGGTGCACCACGGGATTCATATACAGGATCCGGCCCTTATTGCAGCTGCCACCCTGAGTGACAGATACATTTCAGATAGATTTCTTCCAGACAAGGCAATAGATCTTGTAGATGAAGCTGCAAGCCGTCTTCGAATCGAGATAGACAGTATGCCTGCGGAAGTTGATGCTCTCAAGAGACAGATCACCAGGCTTGAGATTGCCCGTGAGGGACTGAAAAGGGATCGTGACAAGGCCTCAAAGAGCAAGCTGGGTGAGCTGAAAAAAGAGATTGCGGATCTCAAAGAAGAGTATTCTGCTCTGGAGGTCAGGTGGAAGAACGAAAAACATGCCATAAACAAAACCCGAGAGCTTTCAAGAAAACTGGATGATCTTCGAATTCAGGAAAAGAAAGCTGAGAGAAAGGGTGATCTCTCTGAGGTTGCCAGAATCAGGTACGGGGATCTCAGGACTGTTGCAGAGGAACTTGAAAGCGCCAGGAAGGAACTGGCTGTTCTGCAGGGAAATGGAGCGATGCTTACAGAAGAAATAACCGCCGAACAGATTGCTGCGGTTGTTTCCAGATGGACAGGTATACCTGTTTCAAGAATGCTTGAAGGTGAACGGGAAAGACTTCTTCACATGGAAGAGGGGCTTAAAAAGAGTGTTGTGGGTCAGGATGAGGCAATCGGTGCCGTTTCAAGAGCAATACGCCGAGCAAGGGCAGGTGTACAGAATCCAAACCAGCCTCTTGGGAGCTTTATCTTTATGGGTCCCACGGGAGTTGGTAAAACCGAGCTTGCCAAGAGTCTGGCTGACTTCCTGTTCGACAGCCCGGAGGCAATGATAAGAGTGGATATGAGTGAGTTCATGGAGAAGCATTCAGTGTCCAGACTGATAGGTGCCCCTCCTGGTTATGTAGGTTACGATGAGGGTGGTTACCTTACCGAGGCCATCAGAAGGAAACCCTACTCTGTTGTTTTGTTTGATGAGATAGAAAAAGCTCATCCGGATGTATTCAATGTTTTCCTTCAGATACTCGATGAAGGAAGGCTTACAGACGGACAGGGCAGAACGGTGGACTTCCGGAACTCGGTGCTGATCATGACATCAAATCTGGGAAGCGACTGGATTGGAACCATCGGAAGAGATCTTGACCCGGAAGAGAGAAAGAGAAGAGCGACAAAGGAACTTGAGGCGAAATTCCGTCCGGAGTTTCTTAACCGGATAGATGAGGTTATTGTTTTCCACTCACTCACCAGAGAGCAGATCCGCGGTATTGTGGCTATTCAGATCGAGAAGCTCAATGCAATACTTTCCGGTCAGAACCTCTCAATATCTGCATCCGACTTTGCACTCGATCTGCTTGCGGAACTGGGGTACGATCCGGCCTACGGAGCAAGGCCTCTCAAGAGAGTTGTTCAGAGGGAGGTTCAGAACCGGCTGGCCGAAGCCATTCTTAAAGGTGAGATCTCTGAAGGCAGCGCAGTCAGAATAGACGTTGACGGAGACGATCTGGTGTTCATTCCTGAGTAACAGGTACCGGCAGATTCCGCCTGGAGATTTCTCCAGGCGGACTGCGTCTTGCAGTGAGCTTGACCCAGCCTGCATATTCCCACTTCCACAGGAAGGGGTACCGGTTGAGGATAGCACTTGTTGTTCCCCCTTGGGGACCTGATGACATCAGAGCAAAAGACACCCGGGGCATCAGCGGCTGCTGGCCTACTCCCGGGCTTCAATACATCGCCGCAGTCCTCCGTGATCGAGGACACCAGGTAAAGTTTCTGGAAGGTTTTTTCTACACCAATGACACCATGCGACAAATGGTTAGTGATTTCAAAGCGGAAGCTGTGGGTGTGTATGTGATAAGCCTTCTGTGGGAACAGGCGGCCACATTTATTACCGATGTTAAAACAGACAATCCTGAGATATTCAGTTTTATCGGTGGTCACGGAGCTACGGCAATGCCGGACAGGCTCATGGCAGAGTGTCCGGCACTGGATGTTATCGTTACTGGTGAGGGTGAGATTACTGCAGGGGAACTGATCGATGCTGTTGCTGAAGGAAAAGACATCAGTGGTATTGCCGGATTGTTGTACCGGAATGATCAGGCTGAGGTTGTAACCACCGGGAAAAGGCCTATGATTCAGGATCTTGATACTCTACCTTTCCCTGCTGTTGAACTGTGCGAGATAGAGCGCTACTGGCCCAGCTTTGAACAGGTTTCCACCGTTCCTGCAATGCAGATGCTGGCCAGCAGAGGATGCGACGGCTCGTGCATATACTGCTACAAGATGTACGGCAGGCACATACGCCTGAGAGATCCTGTGAAAATTGTGGATGAGATTGAAAGTTACGTAAAGAACTACGGAGTAAGAGAAATCAAGTTCTGGGATGAGCATTTCACTTACGATCACGACCATGTTTACAGATTCTGCGAAGAGATGATAAACCGGAATGTGAACGTAAGGTGGTGGGT
>JAGGYZ010000202.1 GCA_021162285.1 Candidatus Fermentibacteraceae bacterium | reverse complement strand
TGCCGTGTTTTCTTGCCTGGTGGTAAATAAGCTCCGGTGGTGTAAAACTCTCCGGTGCTTTCAAGGTACGGAGAATCCACCGTGCAGACTGCTTTGAAGCTGAAGAGTGAACATGCATGTCGCACTTTGTGTTGCTCATCCCTGTAAGATTCCTTTCCCCTGAAGTTACATCCCAAAACGGTAAGATACTCAGTTGGCAGGATCAACAGCAATTACTTCGGAGTGGTGTTCTTCAGGAGCAGGTTCAAAGGTTGCTAAGTACAGATTTCTATCTTTTGAAAATATACAGAAACATCGACTGGTAACTTGTCATAGCCTGAGCACAGTCAGGGTGAAGCATTCTGCAGAGAAAGGTCCTCTGGTGAACAGGGTGTCAGTGTGAAGTCGAATTTCAGTGTCAGCAGAATGAGTACTTACAATACTGTCCAGCACAGCTCCCGCGTTCTCCCCCCATGGAAGAACAGGAGGTACCACCACGGCATACTCTCCAGGTACGGGATTTGTTTTGAACTCCCTCAGGGGAATAACACTCAGAGGTGTTTCCACATAGCCCAGTTCAGGGTTTTCAAAGTGTAAGATTGTGCCACACAGTGCTAATACAGGCAGGTCTTTCCTGGTAGCCCAGGTTCCGGCATCGCGAACGACCAGAAGAGGAGCACGGTACCCTGCCAGAGTTGTATCCGAATAGTTGGCCTCGTTTCTGAACTGAAAGTTGCCAACCATGGTAAGAAGAATGAAAATTCCTGCTGTTGCGTGCCCCTTCCATCCCCAGCGTGATAGCAGCAGAATTGCTCCTGTTATGAGAGCTGGAAACCCGGCCATCAGATACCTGAAGAATGTGTATTCCATCTGTGTGGCAGTTACAAAAACAATGAGAGTAAAGAACAGTATCATCAGGTACGGAATGAGAATCAGAGCAATATATATACCTTTTGAGGACTTTCTTGTGATAACTGTCTGGTACATCAGGGCCAGAAACAGCAGTACGGTGAAATAGTTCTGGAATCTGGCAACTGTACCGAAGAAACACAAAAGGATGCCCAGAATTGTACCGGTCAAGATTCCCTTCTCTTTGCCGTAAAGCAGTCCAACGCCTGCGGAAAGGGGAATCCAGCGGTAGTCAGCAGTTAGAAAATAGCCAAAGAACTTCAGCCGATGCAGTGCTAAGGAGAAACTGAACGGTTGATCAATCCCCGGGGTGTTTCCAGACATAAACACATAACCGTTCACGAGGTAGTTGGAGATTCCATTGATCACCGGTACCAGAAAAGGCAGCAGCAATAGAAGAATTCTTTTCCGGTGCCTTTTATTTTTTACAAAGAGGTCAGCTGCTAGACAAGCCAGGGGAACCATCATTGCCTGTTCCCGCATCATAACAGCAAAAATCATCATTGCCGAAGCCTTGAAGTACTGACCACGGTTGTAGAAGAAAAGTCCCCATACAGACATTGCCATAACAGCGGCTATCGGCAGTGGACGAAATGCTTGAGCAAGAAACAGCGGACTTGCCAGGAGAGCAGCTCCAGACAGAGTTCCGGTGAGTTTTCCGCCTAGATCCCTGCCTAAACTGTATGTGCCTGTCACCGCGAAGTATGTAAAAACAGCTGGAAGCAAATGAGCGGTGAAGATGGAACTTCCAAACACTTTCATGAACAAAGCCCAAAGCCAGAAATAGAAAGCTGCATGCCCTCCGGCGGTTTCTCCACGCCCTGTACCTGATGGAATCAGCGGTAGCCCGTTGTGAGACAGCCAGCTCGCACATTTGTAGCCGTATCCCCAGGCATCACCGTAAACTGGTACACTGGAGTAAACAAAAAGGTAAAGAATAGAAACGGCGACCAGGGTTAAAACGGGAAAAAGCCAACTATGTATTTTCAATAAACCGTGCCCTGACCTTTCAGCTTGGTATCTCAGAATACTGCAGCTTCTGTCTTAAACGGAAAGGGTCGCTTTCGGAAGGTCCCCGATCATCGCTGCCTAATAGTAAACAAGCTACTCACGATGTCAAGAGATTCACGATTCCGGCAAATCCAATATCTGAAAAGATTTTGTCAACAGCGTCGTTGCACAGTTCTGTACGCAATGTTCATGATCAGTCGCCGGGATCAACAGCAATTATTCCCTGAGGGCCCTCTCCCCCTGCCTGCAGAGAATCAACAATGGAAAATGTTTCCGCGTCCAGCATGTAGACTTTTGCAGTGCCGAATGATGTTGCATAAACAGTGTTCTCCAACAGAGCCAGGTTTGTTGCCGCAAATGGGAGATCTATCTTTGTGAATTCACCTGTTTCCGTGTATCTCACCAGCCCCCCGCTTCCCCATCCATCGGGGCTTAAACAGTAGCTGCTGTTGAGACTGATGGCTTCGCCCGGGGCGCCTCCGCAGGGTACTACAGCGGTTATTTCAAGTGTTTCCGGGTTTATCACTGTAACTCTGCCGTCATCCGCGTAGGTTGTGGAGTAACAGTGAATCATTCCCGAAGACTGCAGCTTCAGCCAGTGGGTGTTCACGCCTGTATCTATCCACTTGATCAGCTCCCCTGAAACAGGGTTAATTACAGAAACCCCGCCGGGAGAAGACGCGTCCGGATAGTTGGCGTGCCCTACAAACAACATTCCGCAGCTGTATGAAACACCGCTTGGATTTGATCGTGTGTGTATCATTGCAGTTACTTCAGCTGATTGAATACTGAAAACGGCAACACTGTCTGCAAGAGAAAGAGCACTGTAGCCAATATCGCCTGTTACACAAAATGAATAGGGATTACTGCCTGAAGGAAACTGAATTGTTTTTTCCGTTACTCCTGTTGTGTTGCAGGAAAATACACGAAGATCTGCACTCAAAGAAGAAAGAACAGCAAACTGACCGTTGTCCAGTTCAACAATCTGATTCGGAGCTTCGCCCGTCGACCATGCATTTGTAATCAAAGAATCGGAAGCAATGAAGTAAGCATCCGCATTGCCGGACAGGCCGTTGAACCACACAACAAAGGGACCCTGCGGTGTGTTGCCCTCAACAGGCCCGGCAACATCCCTGCACGATGCAGCAAGTAGAGAAAAGAGAATCATCGTAAAAAACATTGTCGTTCTCATGTTAATCTCCCGTGTATTCGAATGTCATCCGAAAAGTTCTTCCCTGTCCGGGAAAACCGTTTGTTTCCTGATATTCTGTGTTGAAGGCATTTCGTACGCCCACCTCAACGGTTGTTGTACCGGAAAGCTGCCTTCCGGCAGAGAAGCCGACAACTGTGTATTCCGGAAGGTATTCAGTTTGTGTTCTGTTTGTAAACCGTTTTCCCATACCGGTCAGACCGGCTTTCAGAGAAACACTCCACATTACCTGTGTTTCAGCATCCACCCCCCATGTGTATTCAGGTCTGTAAGGCAGAAGCATTCCCTCTCTTGGGGTGTCCTCAGTCTCATCTGTTGCAATTATCCAGGAAACTGTTCCTCTGAGAGAGGTAGACCCCGTGCCGAAGCCTGTGGAGAATTCAATCCCTCTGGACACAGATGAAGAAACATTTGACGGGCTCCATATTCCTGTTTCACCTGGAAGCCAGGTGATAAGGTCACTGGAATCAGTCCAGAACACACACGCTTCGGAGAACAGCAGTGCCGTGTTCAGCTTCAACCCGGCCTCTGCCCCGGTGGAGCGCTCGCTGCGCAGATCGGGGTTGCCTGAAACATACCCGTCAGCTGGCCAGTAAAGGTCGTTTACCGTCGGTACCCGGTAATCTGTAAATAACGAGGCATGAGCGGTGAAGCTGGTTCTGAACAATTGCTCCATCGCCGTGATTCTTCCTGAATAATGCGGTGTTCCGTCATCTTCGACCATACACCCGAGGTTTCCCCGAAAAACACCGGCTTCCCTGGAAGCATTGAGTGTTCCCGATACAACTGAGTGGTTATCTGTAGCGGTGCTGTTAAGCCACGTGCAGCTGAGATAGCTTCTGACAGTTACAGGTCCGTTCCATGCTGCAGATGCTCCGGCACTCAGGTCTTCGTGGGTGTCATCAGCAGAAAATGGAGCTGTCTGAAGGTATTTCATCCTGCCGGCTCCCCCGTTTATGCTGATCTCGAGTTTACCCTCTGAAACAGTTGTCCAGCACTTGATCTGCTGCTGTTCTCTGTTGCCGTCGCTTTCAGCTGACCACTGGGGTCCTTCAACATCACCGGAGGCTGAGGCACCGAGAAAGCCATACCTCACGTTGCTGTATCTTCCCGTAGCAAGAAGAGTTGTACTGTATCCAACTGTACCGCTGCTGCCTGTGTTTCTTCGAAGAGACATCGCGTAACCTCTGTACTTTCCTGCACAGTATACGCTTCCGTTTGAAAGAGAAGTAACACTAAATGCTGGCGGCTGCGAAGACAGAGGAGGCAGATAATTTATAGATCCTGCGCTTCCGGAACCTCTTCCCACGCCTGAAGCACCGCCTCTGGAAACCTCAACCGATGAAAAAACTGCCGGGTCAAACAGACCGGTCGGCAGACCGTCTCTTGCAGAGGTTATGGAAACTCCATTTACCATCTGATCTGTCTGGGAAGGGTCTCCTCCCCGCATGGAAATGGATACCACTGGCATTGAACCGCCGTACTCCCTTACAACTACTCCCGGGACTTTGCCGTTCAGTGATTCCATGCCTTCGGTGGAGAGCTCAACCAGTTCATCTTTCAGAAGAACAACTGTGGAGGGAACTGTGTTCAAAAGAGAACCTCTGGTTGCCGTTACCTGTATACATTCACCTGTACCAAACACGGATTCAACAAGTTTTACTGAATTCCCGTTTTCAGGCTGGATACCTTTCCAGTCGGCAAAACCTGTGGCATGAACAGTGAGTGTGTCCGGTTCTGCTCCTGTGTAGCTGTAGTAGCCTTCACTGTCAGTGAAGCCGAACCACGACCCTGAGCTGCCTATCCATGCCCCCGGTATCGGATACCCATCTGCCTGTTGAACGAAAAATCCTGCGGCTGCAAGAACTATGTACAGCAAGAAATCCCGCCTTTCACGGAATGAGTGAAAGTCGCGGGACATCACTTTGCCACTTCGTACATAAGCGGTACCAGGCGGCATGATGCGCGGCACAGTGTCTGACTTCCGGAAAACTTCCGGTTACAGTGGCGCTACCGTGGCGGAATCTCACCGCACTTCCTGCGCCCGCGACTTCGGTACTATACGAAAAAAGGGCCCCCACTGAAAGGAGACCCTGTGTTAAGCTGAATCAGTTTCAGTCTATCAGAGAACCGATGATAATTTCTGTCTGGTCTGTAGCAAGAGCCATGATCTCTCTTACTTTTCCACCAAATACACTGCTCATAAGACCGGTGTTCATCCTTGAAATGATTACTCTCCCGTCGGATGTTTCGTAAACTGCCACTCTGCAGGGCATCATGGAAGATACTATTCTGTTGTCATCGCCTGTAAGAATCTCACCTGCAAGATCTACATTGCAGAGTTCAATAACCGTTACTTTGTCCACATCGTAACCCCCGCGGGCAACTGAATTATGGATCTCATGGGTAGCAGGTACTTTCCAGTCAAGCTCCTCAGCGTTTGCTATTATCTGCTCAACAGTTTCATCGAAAGACATACTGCTCTCGGACTCATTGATCATAGCAGAAGGCGCACTGAGAAAGCCGAATAATCCTGTAAGAATTATTCCCAGTACAAGACCGCATACACCAAAAATGATGTTTTTCTTCATTCTAGTTTTCCTCTCCCCTTACAACTGGTTCTGCATCGGCCACTCTGGCCGAAACACTGTCTTCTAATCTCCACGCACTGTATCCTCTATCTCTGAGCATTGTCACAGCCCTGTCTGCAATATCGCAGAATCTGTCACGGCAGTACGCTATAACAGGTGTTCCTTCAGGAATGGCTTTCATGTTTTCCCGGAAGTTTTCAAAGGGTACCGATACGGCACCTGGTATGTGTGCTTCCAGGTACTCCTCCTCCGGTCGTACATCTATTAGAAGAGCATTAGCCGGTGTTGATTCTCCCTCTGGAAAATGTCTGTTTTTGCGCAACCGGCTCAGCGAAACAGCCATTTCCGGAAAAATGCTCTCCGACAGCTGCTTCATCTGTTCAAGAAAGTTGACAATTTCTTTTCCGGCAACGGAGTAGATAACAAATCTTCCATCTTTTCTGGAGACTACGAAACTGTCCCTCTTCAGCTTCTGAAGGTGATGGGATACGGTTCTTACAGGAAGACCTGTTGCCTCGGAAAGCGCTTCTACAGACCTTTCAGCCTGACACAGAGCGTCAACAATGCGAATCCTCTCCGGTGATTCTACAAGCTTTCCTATTCTCGCAAGGCACTCGTAGATGCGTACTCGTTCCACTGCAGCCCCTTCAGTACATAGGAGCGTGCCCGAGAATAGTACACTGGCATTTACAACCACATAATCGGCCACAATACTCGCGTATTATCATCAAATAGCGCTGCTATTATCTTCAAATCCGCACGTATTCTGACTCGATCCTGTGGCGTAACTACACAGCGCTTATTGTCAGACACACTCATAGTAACATTCCTAAGTATGTTGGAATATAAATACGATACAGTGTTCGTCAATTGTTCCGGGATGTTGCAGGATTATCTTTCGTTCCAGAAATCTTTTCTGTAGTCTTCTCCCCTGGCTATGGACAGAGCCTGGGCGATGGAGTGATCCATGTTGTTGTACCAGAAGCTGCCGCATCGTCCGGTAAGATACAGTCCGTCCGGCGGCTTGATTGATGAAAGCCTCTGTTTGTAGTCCAGAGAGTAAACGGGATAGGTATCAGGAATTTTCTGCCAGTCTATGAATTGAATATCGTCTCCCCTGACTGCCCCTACACTTTTAAGATCATGAACAAGCCTGTCTTTTACACTCTCGGGATTTTTCCAGATCTCAGAATCGGAGCTGCAGGTGATCTCGGCAACAACGCTGTCTCTGCCGTGAGGCACACAGTCTGCCCTGAAATTTCGCGGGATAGTCAGTCTGCTGAAAATAAGATTATCCTGGCCGAAGTAACACCACTGGTAGTTGTTTACTGAAATCTCCGACTTCAGTGAGATATTTGCCAGCAGCGTATTTATAAAAGTCAAACCGCTTTCCGGGTAAAGAATCGTAACAGGAGCTGTCCAGTACACCCTTTCTGCAGGAATGATTTCTCCGCTATCAAGCTCAACGCCGGTTACGGCTCCGTTTTCCTCAACAATACCTGTGGCATTTGTATTGAACCTGAATACACCGCCTGCCTCTTCTATCTGCTGGCGCTGCAAGTTGCAGAAAGTTTGTATCCCGCCTGTGGAAGGATAGTAGAATTTAGTCTCAACCGGTTTCGGCAGCAGCATACCTTTAAGAAGGGAGAGCAGAGAGTCAGCCTTTACCCTCTTGTCTATAACCGCCCTGTTCACGCCTGCCTGAGCCCAGTCAACATGAAGATTCTCTGCATCTGTTCCGGTAAACTTCTTTGTGTAACCGGAAAAGAAGAAATCGTAGAGATTGTTACCGTACCTCGATCGTATAAAATCTGCAAAACTGAGTATCTCAGGTATCTTCGGCTTGTTGAAAAGATCGATAAAACTTCTCCACAGAACAAGCAGCGGAAGCCCGAGAACAGAGGCCAGTGTGAGAGGCCAGTTTCTGTATCTGCCAGCCATGTGAACGCTGCTCTTGCGACTTATTTTTACATAGTTGTCTGCCAGAATCTCTCTCAGATAAGAATCTACCTCTTCGTTTGCCGTGTGGAAGCGGTGTGGCCCTATATCGAAGTCATAACCATCTACTGAAAATGTTCTTGCCAGTCCTCCCGGGGCATCAGCTGTCTCGATCACTGTTATATCGGCATTTGCTTCTGTGCCTGATGCGAGAATGCGTTCGGCAAGGGTGAGCCCTGAAACACCGGCTCCAACGATGACAGTTTTCAAATACTAACCTTTCTTTCTGAAAGCGCCAGAACGGCAGCTCCGCATAACATTAGCAAAACAGCCATGGAAAGCCATAGCAGATGAACACTGAACCCGGCTTCAACAACAGACAGCCCTCCAGGGAGTTCACCTGAAACACCAGCAAGTGCGAAACCCGCCACCCACCCGGTTTCAACTGTTCCAAGGCTGAGAAGACCGTGAACGGGCAGAGCCATTGTAAGGTCGGTGATTGCACTGGCTGTAAAGATCTGCCACATGGGAACACCGTTTACTCCAACAGAGCGGAGCAGAGCATAGAACATGAACAGCTTCACAGCCCACCCGGCAATACTCAGGGTCAACGCAGCAAATACCTGCGTTTTCCTTCCTGAAGTTATTTCGGTGGCTTGTGCCATTTCCCTCCACACATGGAAGACCCTGCCGTTTCCAAATATTCTTTTAACGGGTTTCGTAAACACGGAAAGAATGACAGGCAGGAAGAACAGTGAAACCACTCCCGCCAGTGAAGCTGATGCAGCGACATAGACCACTGGACCGGAAAGCCCTGCAATGAAACTGCACGAAACAACAAAGCCCATGGCTATTACATCCATCAGTTTCGCTAGAATCACCGTGGCTGCCCCACTTCCCAGAGGTATTGATGCATACCTCTTAAACAGTCCCACCAGAGCCACATCAGACAGGCGAACAGGAAGAATATGTCCCAGACCAACATGAACTGCTGTGAGCGGGAGAGATTGTTTCAGCCTGATTTCATGGTCCCAGGAGAGAACCTGCCAGCGCAGTGCCCTGACAACCTGTGTTGTGGCGAACAGACCAAGAGAAACAGCCAGCCACACAACATCTGCTTCACCAACAGCGGCAAGTATCCTTGAAACAGACTGATTCAGAGAACCGGACTGCATTAAAAGAAAATATGTAAGTGCAATGCCTGTAATGAGAAAGGCAATCATCCTTGCATTTTGCATGCGTTTAGTCAAATATTCCTCCTGATTGAAATCAGGAGGTAATATAGACTATGACGGACACAGCAATAAGCGTAAACGGTATTTCCAAGCGTTTTGGAAGAACCGTTGCTCTGGCAGAGGGATTCAGTATCGATGTTCTGAAAGGGCAGTCTCTTGCAATCCTGGGTGCCAATGGGGCCGGGAAAACAACACTGATGCGGACGATTCTGGGGCTGGCAGTTCCCGATGCCGGAACTATAAGTCTCTACGGTCTTCCCCCATCAGATCCCAGTTCAAGGGCTGGAGTGAGATACCTCCCGGAGAGGATATCCTTTCCGAAGTGGGCAACCCCTATTCAGATGTACCGTCAGTTCGAAAGAGTTCGTCATGAGGGCAGGGAAATGGACTTCATACACAGGGCGGAGAGCCTTTCCTGCGGAGACCTCCTTAACAGAAAACTGGGTAAAATGTCCAAGGGCCAGAGACAGCGTATAGCAGTTGCCCTGATGACCAGCGGTAACCCCGGTACAGTCTTCCTTGACGAACCGTCTTCAGGGCTCGACCCTGCAGGAAGAATGCTGGTGAGAAGCACAGTTGCAGAACTTGTGGATCAGGGCTCCACCGTGATACTCAACAGCCATCTTCTGGGAGAAGTGGAACAGGTGTGCGACTGGGCTGCATTCATACACAACGGCACACTTGTAGCCCACAACCGTCTGGATGATCTCTCCAGGTTCAAGGGAAATGTAATTATAGAAACTCCTGAACCGGAAGACTTGAAAGAATTTCTTGGCGGAGCTGGAGCAGTGAAGGAAAAATCTCTTATCTATCCCCTTCCTGAAGAAAATGAATTTCCGAAGCTTGTTGAAAAAGTAGCCGGGAGCGGAGTTGAGTTTACTGGTATACAGCTCCACAGGGAATCTCTTGAAGATATTTTCATGCGAATCATGGAGGGAGAGACAGATGTTTCTTAATGCACTGGAGCACATGGCTCGCAGAAAACTGCTTTTGATCGTTGGAATACTTTCATTCCTGTTTCTGCTTCTATTCTGGCACGGAATTGCTTCAGCAGATCCACAGTCCATGAAAAGTGATGGTGGACTTCCAGCTACAGACGCTGACATGGCCTATGCGGCACTGTCTATAGCGGGATCTATGCTCTCCGTAATGGTGTGGGGGCTCACAATAATACTGGGGGCAAGTATTCTTCCAGACGAACTGGATGCAGGAAGAATGTCTATATGGGCAGCTCTTCCCCAGTCCAGATTCAAAGTTTACGCATCAACGGCACTGGCACCTCTTGTGGTATCTGTGATTATCGGATACATTCTGTTTGGTCTCACCGCTGTTATAACATCCTTCTACGCTCCGTTCACCCCCTCCAGCATACCGCTGGCGATAGTGAGCATGCCTGTGTGGCTCTCTGCAACATGGGCTTTTGTTATTCTGTTTTCAATGATTCTTGGAAAGATACCTGCAATGCTTATAACCTTCATTCTTGAGGGTTTTGCTGTTGGCATGGGAAATCTGTTCGAACTTGGCAAGGGTGTGGAAGAGCTTCATGAGGCCGGCATCTACACAGTTGCCAGGGTTGTTACCTTTGTGCTTCCATTTGAGAGAGGCTACAGATCCCTGCAGATGGGGCTTCTTCCAAAAGCCACCATTCTTGAAGAGGCTCTGGCGTTCCTGGGATTCGGCGGAGACCTTCCACTGTGGGAGGTTATCTATCCTGCCGTGTGGGCTGCGGTTCTGTTTTTCCTCGGCTACAGAATATTCCTCCACAAGGATCTTTAACCATGGAAATCACCTACAGCTCAATCGGCGTAATTCATTCTCCCTACACCACGATGGCACCCTTTCAGGCCCGGGAAGACGACAACAGCGGTGAGTTCATACTTGAACTGAAAGAAAAATATGCTGCAGGCCTGAACGGCCTTGAAGAGTTCAAATATGTAATAGTTCTGTTTCATATTGACAGAGCCAGGGGCTACAACGGCTCCAACCTGGCTCATCCCCCCGGTATGAACGGCGGAACAACAGGGCTGTTTGCATCAAGATCTCCCAACCGGCCCAACACCATCGGTCTGGATGTTGCAAGGGTACTGAGAATAGATGGGAACAGGGTTTACACTTCAGGACTCAGTGCTCTGGACGGCACTCCTCTGCTGGATGTTAAACCCTACATTGAATCAGATCGAAAGAAGTCAGGCGAAATACCTGCTTCCCGGTTCTGAAACTACCGCACTCCTGAAGAGAGAATCGGGTTGAGTTCATTTCTCAGTGCGGGGTTCAGTGACACAGCCTTTTCAGCAGCTTCGAGAGCATCTTCGCTGTACCCGTAATTCCAAAGAACTGCAGCTATATTTTTCCATGCAGTTGGTGATTCCGGAGCAATTTCAAGTGCCAGC
>JAGGYZ010000093.1 GCA_021162285.1 Candidatus Fermentibacteraceae bacterium | reverse complement strand
CGAGGAGAGGGGGGTCAGGGCTGTGTTTACAGGGCACCCTCTCAAAAACAGTATTCATCCACAGTTATCAGGGGGAGATGCTCTGGGGCTGCTTCCCGGAAGCAGACATCAGGAAGTTAAAAAACTGTTGCCACCGATGCTTGAAGCTTTCAGAGTTCTTCGTACAAGGGGTGTTGTAAACAAGGCACTGGTTGCTGTTTCAGCACACATTGACAGAGCAATTTATGCTGAAGCTGAGGCTACACAGGGAGTTGAGCTTGCAGATGGAACGGAAAGTGTTCTTGCAGGTTCAAAAGCTGCGCTGGTGTGTTCCGGCACAGCCACTCTGGAAACTGCGCTTAACGGTGTTCCGTTCGTTGTGTGTTACAGAACAGGCGCTTTTACCTACGCACTGGCAAAACACCTGGTGAAAGGTGTGGACACAATCGGTCTGGCAAACATTATTGCCGGAACGGAGGTGGCCCCGGAGCTGATACAGAACGATGTTACACCTGGGAAGATCATCAGTCTTCTGGAACCTCTGCTGGCTGACAGAACAGCAGCAGAGGCTGCCCGGAAAAAACTCCTGCTGGTTGGAAAAGCCCTTGGTGATGGAGACCCTGCGGAAAACGCCGCTGCGGCAATAGTGAAATTTGTTAAGGAATTCAATGAAAGATGATACAGCAGGATCGGCAGGAAGAATAGTTCTCAGTCTTCTGGGAAGATCCTGGAGGGTTTCCAGGCTGAAACCCCCAACAGGCCTCAGGGGAAGTTCAGTTCTGTTTGCCATGTGGCACGGTGTTCAGCTGCCGCTGATGTATACCCACAGAAAAATGGGAATACAGCTGCTTATCAGCCGCAGCAGAGACGGCTCTCTTGTCTCATCACTTGGCAGAAACATGGGGTTCGGAGCCATAAGAGGTTCATCCAGCAGAGGGGGGGCCTCTGCCGCCCGTGAGATCGTAAGAGTTCTCCGCAGAGGGTATCCGGTGGCAATTACTCCAGACGGGCCTAAGGGTCCGCCGGAGGTGGTTAAAAAGGGAGTTTCCCTTATTCCGCGGAAAGCAGGTGTTCCTGTTGTCCCTTACGGTGTTTCCGCGTTTCCCGCACTTCACCTCAAGAGCTGGGACCGGTTCACAATACCCCTTCCCTTTGCGAAGGTGGTTGTAAGTGAGGGCAGACCGATTCCACCTGAACGGTGCACACAGCATACACTTAACGCTGCAATAAATGCAGAGGCTCACAGAGCGGAGCTTGTTGCCAGCCCTGCAGCGTCTGTTGTAATCAGCCTGATCAAAACTGTATCCCTGATTTTAAGTCCATTGGTGCAGCTCGCTCTGCTGTTCAGACCAAAGGCTGAACGCAGAGAGCGCAGAGGGATTGTTCCCGAAAACTTCAGCAGGCCGGTGTGGCTGCACGGTTCAAGTCTGGGCGAAATCAAGGGCCTGCTTCCTGTGATAGAAATTCTCAAAGCAGAGACAATTCCGTTTTTCATTACATGTTCAACACCGGCTGCAAGGGAATTTCTGGAAAGGGAAAACCTGCCGGGAGCTTTTCAGCCCATAGACACCCCTGCAGCGGTGTCGAGGTTTCTGAACAAACTTAAGCCCCGTGCGCTGATTCTTGCCGAAACCGAATTCTGGCCGGTTCTTCTTCATGAAACTGTTTCAAAAGGAATTACAGCAGGAATGGTAAATGCCAGGCTCTCTGAAAACAGTGCCGCACGGTACAGATTGATAAAACCCCTGTTCAGTAGAACACTGCAGTGTTTCAGAGGCATACTTTCAAGGTCGCAGGCGGATTCCACCAGGTTCCTTAAACTTGGTGTAGCTACGGAAATTGCCGGAGACGGAAAGGCTGCCGTAAAATCTGAACCGGCAGACCCTTCATGGATAAAGATGATAAAAAGGGGAACCGGTGGGATCATGGTTGCAGGTTCAACCAGGAGTGGCGAAGAAAAGGTGCTGCTGGAGATGGCCCGCAACGCGGGGCTTACCCCGGTAATAGTTCCAAGACATGACAGTCGAGTGGCTGAGGTTGTTGCTCTGGCTGAGAAGGCAGGGTTCAAACCGGATCTGTGGTCGGAAAATCCTACAGACTCCTCCTGTCTGATCGTCGATGTCAGGGGTATTCTTGCATCTCTCTACAGTATTGCAGACATAGCTTTTGTAGGGGGAACACTTGCTCCAGTAGGAGGGCACAACATTCTGGAACCGCTTGCCCACGGTGTTCCAGTCATAGTGGGGCCTGAACACTTTCACTTTGCCGATGTTGTGAAGGTTGCCTCCAGGAACAATATTTGCAGAGTATTCACCACTGCTGAGGGCGGTGTTGCTGCAATTCAGGAACTGCTGAGCCTGAAGTCGGAAACAATCAGTTTTAACTATGGTGGTGAGCTGTTTACGGGAAAACTAAAAACACTTCTGCAGAAAATGGAAATACTACAGTGAGACACAGCAATGCGACTTGACGAAATACACAGAAAGCTGACTGAAAGAGAGGGCTACTGGCTGTGGGCGGCCTGGCTTCTCCAGCCGGCGGCGTTTGTGTACTCTGTGGCCGCAGGGTTTCATCGTTTTCTCTACGAAAAGGGGCTGTTGCCTGTTCGATCTTTCAACACTGTGGTTGTGAGCATAGGCAACATTGAAGTGGGTGGTGTTGGTAAAACTCCTGTAACAATAAGAATCGCCCGAAGTCTTTCCGACATGGGAATAAAAACTTCTGTTGTGTGTAAAAACATGTCATCAGGCAGTGTTCCTCCCATCGCTGTCCGCCAGGGGAATGCGTCAGGCGGACCGTTTCTCAGTGACGAGGCGGTTCTGCTGGGCAAAGTTCTGGGCAGTTCATGTTCTGTGTACACCGCAGGAGACAAAACTGCCGCTGTGGAACGGGCTGTGAGGGAGATGAAGCCTGAAGTGGTAATCGTAGACGACGGGTTTCAGCACCACAAGTTGAAGAGAGACATAGATATAGTTGTTCTCAACGCGGATCATCCTTTCGGTCAGGGGGGAGTTCTGCCGGCGGGAACCTTACGAGAATCTTCCAGGTCTCTGTCTAAAGCAGACTACCTGTGGATAAACGGAGTTACATCAGAAACGCAGCTCTCTCTTGCCAGAAGGCTTGTTTCAGGGAGGAACTGGAAGGCACCTTTTATTCCAAGCAGCGTTGTTCCAGGGAAACCTTTGATGTATGACGGAGCAACAGACAGAATTGGAAAAGTTGTAGCCTTCTGCGGTATAGGCAAGCCACAGGGCTTCAAACGCACACTTGAAAAAACAGGGTTTGAGGTGGTAAAGTTCCATATTTACCCCGATCACAGACGCTACACTGAAACCGATAAAAAGCACCTGATGGAAAGCCTGAAGAAGTCATCAGCAGACTACCTCATTACCACGGAAAAAGATGCGGCCAGGCTTGGTACCACGGCGGTTAAATCAATGGAACTGCGGGTTCTTCCAATAAGGCTGTCAGTTCTTGACAAGTCTGCCGAGGAAGAACTGCTGGGCAGCATACTGGAGCTGGTAGGGGGGAACCGTGACTAGAAAAACAGATGTTCTGATAATAGGCGGAGGAATGGCCGGACTCACATGCGCTCTGGAAATATCCCCCGATTACTCTGTAACAGTACTCAGTAAAACAAAACTTCCTGCAGGAAGCACATTTCTGGCGCAGGGAGGGCTGGCAGCAGTTACCTCTGGGGCTGACAGCTTTGAGAGCCACCTGAAAGACACCCAGAAGTCCGGTGCCGGGATGGTGGATGAAACCGTTGCCCGGCAGATAATATCCATGGGCCCGGAGCTTGTTGATACCCTCTCAAAATGGGGCATCACCCTTGAAGGCTCCAACGGAGACAGTGGAGGAATGGAAGGGGGGCACTCTTTCAGACGGGTGCTTCACTACTTCGATCAGACCGGCAGGTTTATCTCCGAGCACCTTGCTGAAGAATGCCGGAGCAGAAGCAACATCACAATTATCGAGGGCGCATTTGCCATCAACCTGATCACCGCTTCCCGGGAGGCGCTGCCGCTTCTTGATATGGGCAGTGACAAATGTCTCGGTGCTTACGTACTCCTGGAAGGAGATGTCATCACTTTCCTTGCAGGTGAAACAGTTATAGCCACAGGAGGCGCAGGCAAGACCTACCGCTACACATCCAACCAGGATTCCTCAACAGGTGACGGTATTGCCATGGCCTACAGGGCAGGGCTTCCCGTAAAGAACATGGAGTTCTATCAGTTCCATCCAACCTGCCTGTATCACCCCGATAAGAGGAATTTTCTTATTACAGAGGCTCTCCGGGGTGAAGGTGCAAAACTCTTGAATGAAGCTGGAAAACGGTTCATGAAGTACTATGACCCCGAGAGGATGGAACTTGCCCCCAGAGATGTTGTCGCAAGGGCAATAGACAGTGAAATGAAACGATTCGGTACTGATCACATGCTTCTGGACGCCACCCACCTCTCAAAGCAGTTTCTCGAAGAGCATTTCCCTGAAGTAACTTCAGGTGTAACCTCTGTTGGAATAGAACCATGGAAGGATCCTATCCCGGTTGTGCCTGCCGCGCACTACTGCGTGGGAGGTGTCTCTGCTGCAACAGACGGCTCAACGGAGATGACAGGTCTTCGTGTTATTGGCGAGGCGTCCTGCACAGGTTTCCACGGTGCCAACCGTCTGGGAAGCAACAGTCTGCTTGAGGCTGGTGTTATGGGCCTCCTGTGTGCCAGATCTTTCAAAGGCGACCTTTCCCGCCGTGTAACAGACCTTGAGGTAAGAGACTGGTCTTACGGCAGGGCGGAGCCCCTTAGGGAAAACGTTCTGGTAGACCACTCCTGGGCAAGCCTCAGAAGTGTTATGTGGGACTACGTTGGAATTGTTAAAACCGATAAGCGTCTCCGCCGCGCGCTGAAACTTCTGGATGTTCTTGCCGATGAGGTGGAGGAAGACTACTGGACTCTGCTTCCCACCATAGAACAGCTTGAGCTCAGGAACCTCACCACTGTTGCAAGGGTTATAGTTAGGAGTGCCCTTCTCCGCAGGGAGAGTGTGGGGCTTCACTACCTTGTAGACTGTCCCCACAAATCGCACACCAGAACAGACACGGTACTGAGAATAAACCCGTAGGGAGTCCAT
>JAGGYZ010000069.1 GCA_021162285.1 Candidatus Fermentibacteraceae bacterium | reverse complement strand
TCTATATTCTATCGGAGAATGACAATATACCCCTAACCAAAGAACCACATCCGAAAAGAAACAATACGGGAATAATTTACTATTCGATCTCAGAATTGATGAATAACAAAATAGTGAAACCGGCATCATATTATCGTAATAATCAGGAAAACATACCTAAGAACGTATAGTGAATGAATGCATAAAGTTTGATACAGTGAGATGTACTTACTTGCTGTCGAGCATTACAGACCAGAACAAGGAGAGTCATGAGTTTAGACACTGAAGCAAGTGGTAGTAACTACTGGCTTGTAGGCGCAGTTATTGACGGGGTTGACCAGGTTGAAAGGTTTGTTCGTGAGGGAATCTGGGAAAACGGGTATGCAGACAGGTATCTTGATAAGGTTAAGTCAATGCTGCCCGGGGATAGAATTGCTATCAAGGCAACTTATGTTCTGAAGAAGGGTTTGCCGTTTGATAATCACGGGAACAGTGTGTCTGCCATGTCTATCAAGGCTGTTGGCACTGTTACTGCCAACGCCAGTGATGGTCGTCATATTTCTGTTGATTGGAAATTGCTTAGTACGCCAAAAGTGTGGTACTTCTATACGCACAGAGCTACGGTTTGGAAAGTTACGTTTGGTAACTGGGCTGCAGATGCTCTTCTGCGGTTTGTTTTTTCAGACCAGCCGCAGGATTATGGCAGGTTTATAAACAATCCATTCTGGTATGACCGATTCGGTGATTTTGACGGGAAAACTGTGTACCGGTTTGGGTGGGTGCGGTTTTACGCTACTGTAGCAGATAACCTGCTGGCATACAGACATGACAGATCCAGGCTGATTGCCTGGATGCATCGTATGGCATCCGGCGTTGATGGAATATTTCATCTTAAAGATAAATCTGCAGATGGCTCAGTTTTTCCCCTGAAGGATATTGATCCATTCTCCGCAATGGGTACATTCAACAGAGGTATTTCATCCGAGAAGAGAAGAATTATTGCTGATAAGTTTAAGTCCTTCCTTGATGTTTGGGAGGAAGTGCCTGCGGGGTTTTCAGGTATTCCCATACTTGATAACAGGAATTCACTTTTCTTCAGGAATGAGAAAGACAGAGGTCCCGGGGATATAGACGCCCTCTGGGATGTTTTCTACGAAGCCATACTGCTGGCAGATGGTGGAGAAGGTTACGATCCTGCCGGCTTTATTAAAGCATATGACAGAGCTGCCGCATTACCGGGTGTGGGATGGAACCTGACCATCGGCCTTTTCTGGATAAGACCGTGGAAGTTCACTCCGCTGGACACAAACTCCAGGGAGTACATTGCAGATGTTCTGGGAATACCTGTTACAACCAGCGGTTCCAAGGGCAGGTGTACTGCCCGGGAATATCTTCATATCAATGATGCTGTTGCGGAGAAACTGCTGGATGAAAATTCTCCGGTGCATTCTATTCCGGTGTTGTCCACTGTTGCTGGTGGCTGGGAAGCAGAATCGGATGTTTCTGTTCTTGTTGCTTCCCGCATTGATTCTTTTAAGGCTCTTGTTCGTCGGTCTTTCCCGGGGTTTTCAGGAGTTGCAGATTCATCTTTTCACGCTGAGGAGATTGACTACAAGAGAAAAGCAGCCAGTGAGATAGCTGAGATGCTGTCTGAATCTGTGTTTTCTAAAATGATTGCTGCCGGTGAGTATTCCGAGTTAATAAAGATACTGCGATCTGCCGGAAGCAAAGCAAACTTTCTGTATCTTGGAACACCATCAAAAGGAGACCTTGCTCCACTCTTTAGTGATTATCCTGATGAAGCCGGGCTCTGCTCTGCTTTCTACGACCTGATCTGGGATACTGATGAGAGTTTTGTTCGTTTGTCTTCATTCTATGAATTTGTTGCTGGGGCTGATCTGCCCGTAAAGTGGGCCACTGCTACCTACTTCCTTTTCTTTTTACATCCATCAACGGAAATGTTTGTAAAACCTGATATGATGAAGTGGTTACTGGGCTTTTTCCGAATGCCTATGGAGTACGAGAGCAGGCCATCCGGGATACTTTACAGAGAAATACTTGCCCTGTGCCGGGAACTGGCCACGCAGCTTTCATCATGGGGTGTTGCTGACATGATTGATGTACACAGCCTTATCTGGGCTGCTTACAAAGCGCCTGACAAAGATATTGAAGTTTCTGAACCGGAAGAGGTGTATGAGTTGAATTCTGAATCTCTTTTTGCAGAAAGAACTTTTGAGTTGCTTTCAATGCTGCATGATGACCCCACCAAGGAATTCTATGGCAGGTACAAGGATGAATTCAGGGAGTTTCTTCGGGATCCGATGAAAAGATTGTTTGCGGAAATTGCTTCATCTCTGCCTGCCGAGTTTTGTGAATATCTGGAGACGGAGAAGAAGCTGTTTTCCCGTATTCCTAAAAATGACTGGGGTAAAGGCGGAGCATGGGATTACTACTGGGGTGCATTCTATGCAAAGAATGAGAAAAGGGTATCATCTGAACAGTTGTATTTGACTGTTGACAGGCTTGGTATTCGATTCGGTTACAGTCAGGGTAAATACACAAACAACAAAGGAGTCTGGCTGCGGGAATTACTTGCATCAGGTTCTCCTGTGGTAAAACAGATAGAAGAGTCTCTTTCGTCTGTTCCCGGGTTGAGATATTCAGCTCCCGAATCTTCAGAAACTGGTACTCTTCTAACTGAATCATCGGGGTATGCAAGTTTCTCCGACTGGGTAGAGAATATTGATACCGCACTGTTAACTGCCAGCGTTTCTATGAGTGCAGAAGAAGTGCTTTCACTTTCATCCACGGAATTGAAGGAAAGGGTTGCTTCTGTGTTTGCTGCTCTGTTCCCTCTGATGTTGCGGGACACTGTGGCAATCAGTGCTCTGTTTGTTTCGGTTGATGATGAAGAGGAACTTCAGGCGAATCCTGTTCTTTCTCTGGATGAAATTCATTCATTAACCGGTTACAACAGGAAATGGATTGGAAAAGCTGTGGCTGCCGTTACTCTGAAGAAGCAAGCTGTTCTTTACGGTCCTCCCGGAACCGGGAAGACTTACCTTGCAAAGATGATTGCATCTCATTTGATTGGTGGAGGGTTTGGTTTCAGAGAGATCGTCCAGTTCCATCCCAGCTATTCCTATGAAGACTTTATTGAAGGTCTTCGTCCTGTTGCTTCATCGGATGGGGTGCTGGAATACAGGATGATAGACGGCAGGTTCAAAGAATTCTGTGACAGGGCACGGAATGTTGATGGCAGGTGTGTGCTGATTGTGGATGAAATCAACAGAGCTAATCTTTCCAGGGTGTTTGGCGAGTTGATGTATCTGCTGGAGTACCGGAATGAAAAGATCCCTCTTGCAGGTGGTTCTTTATTCTCAATCCCCTCCAATGTGTACATCATTGGTACAATGAATACAGCCGACAGGTCAATTGCGCTGGTGGATCATGCTCTGCGTCGTCGCTTTGCATTCATTCACATGAAACCGGATTATTCCGTGCTTGGTCATTACCATTCGCGGGTGGGGACAGGTTTTGATCCTGCGGGACTTGTTGCTGTACTCTTGAGGGTAAACAAAGCAATTGAGGATAGAAACTACTTTGTGGGGGTAAGCTTCTTCCTGCATGATGATATTGAAGAGCGCATTGAGAATGTGTGGAGACTGGAGATAGAACCTTACCTTGAAGAGTATTTCTTTGACAGACCGGATACTGCTGAGTTGTTTGCCTGGTCAGTGGTTTGTAAAGAAATAACAGGCAGAGAATAGTATTCATGCATATTGTTCTGCAGGAATGGAAGAAACAGGAGTTTTCCAGAGCTGAGCTTGATCTTTATGCTGAAGAGATACACAGAGAGTACTCTCTTTATGTTGATATTACTTCACCTTCATTCGGTACTGAGTGGATGCTGCAGGCCAAAGGCTATGTGGGGTATCTGCCTTTTTCAGGCGGAGTGATTGAGATTCGACCAAAAGTGTCTGTTGCCAATCTGTTTGGAATGCTTGATGTGGCTTATGGTCTTAAGAGCTTTCACATTCTTAAAGGGCTTACAGATACTTCATCTCTTGCAGACTTCTACTCTCGACTTGCGTCGATTCTTGGTCGTCGGGTGCTGACAAGAAGCAGAAAGGGTCTTTACCGTACTTACCGTTCTGAAAGCAACTCACTGTCTTTCATTAGGGGAAGAATTGATGTACGGGAATCCCTGCGCTCACCGCTTGATCCTGCTCTTGTCTGCAGGTACGAGGACCATACCACAGATGTTGAGGAGAACCAGCTGATATTGTGGACACTTGCAACAATTCTTCGATCAGGGCTTTGCAGTGGTGAGTATCTGCCCCCGGTGCGACATGCATACAGAATTCTAAGCAGGTTTACTTCCCTGCAGCATTTTTCATACACTGATTGTGTAGACAGACTGTATAACAGGTTGAATGATGACTACAAGCCAATGCACGGACTGTGCAGGTTCTTTCTGGAAAGAACGGGCCCGTGTCAGGGGGTGAGCAGCAAGAGGATGCTGCCTTTTGTAATAAGCATGCATCAGTTGTTTGAAGAGTTTGTTGCCAAGTGGCTTGCTGCCCGAATCAAGATCGACGGCAGGTATGTGCTGCGCACCCAGAAATCTCTGGATGCCGGTTCACTCAACATCAAGCCGGATCTGGTTATTGAAAACCGGGAGACCGGCCAGCCATTACTGGTTGCCGATACGAAATACAAAATCGGGGAGAAGGTGTCTCCGGATGATGTTTACCAGGTGCTGGCATATTCCATCAAGCTGGATTGCTCTGAAGCTGTGCTGATATACCCATTTGTCACGGATAACCCATACAACCATGACTGGAGCGGAACAAGTGTGCGCTGTTTGTCCTTTGATCTAAACCGAAGCATTGAAGAAGGGGGAGAAGTTCTTCTTCTTGAACTGCTGGATTCATGCATGCAAGCCAATGAAAAGAGGGTGCAGGAAGCAATGATTCTGTAGTCTTCATTCATCTTTCTTGTAAATTAATCTCCAAATCAATAACTGCATAAGTTAATGGCAATTCAACAGTTGTCCGTTTATTGGGGCTTGACATTGATATTGTATCATATTATGATACAATCATGAATAGTACGATGATCGAACTTGAAGAAAAGATGGCCTTGGTTAAGCAATCGATTGCCAGGGTCGGCCATATGCATCCCGGAACTCTCTCTGTTCAAAAAAGGTCTGGTGGTGGTGAATACCATCAGCTTAGCTTTACCCATGCAGGTAAAGGGCATACTCTTTATGTGCGGCCCGAGAATGTTGATGAGGTTTCGGAAGCAGTGGCTAACTACCGGAAATTCCGGGAACTCACCAATTGCTGGATCGAGTTGGAAATAGCGTTCGCGAAAGCAACAGAGCCAGTAACTAAGGGCGTCCCGAGCGTTAGCACGGAAAGCATCCAGGTCTGCAACAAAGCGCGTCTCGAACGATAGTACGAAAATGCAGACGGGAGGAAAGCAACAGACCCAGTAACTGGGGGCGTCCCGGGCGTTAGCACGGAGACCTCCGGTAGTTCACACAAGATGTGATACCGGGCACGGGTCTCAGGAATCCGGTTACCATGTTACCCAAATACCATTCTTTGCGTGTTCCTCGTTTGGGACATTCCGCCCTTGAATTTGTTTTTGTTGTCTATGCCTCAGTGTTCTGGGGTGTGGTGTGGATACTAATGTTGCTGTGGCATGCACTGGTTGCTTTGTACAGGAAGGCGGTGGAATGGAGAGGGTGAGTGCGTATGTCGGGGAGCAGTTCCTGAATAAGGCATTTGGGATGAGGTTCCTTTTATTTCTGTATAGATACTGCCTTCTTGGCAGCGTTGCTATGTCGGTGTATATA
>JAGGYZ010000336.1 GCA_021162285.1 Candidatus Fermentibacteraceae bacterium | reverse complement strand
GTATTCATGCCACGAATCTCCCGGCCACCACCCCATGGGACTGAACATGGAAGACAGCCTGTTGTAAATTTCGTTAAGTTTCATCTAATTCTTTATTCCGCTGAAGGGCAGTATTTCAAAAAACTCTGACAAAATGTTTTTGCCCACAATAAACGCAGTACCGGAGCCGTTACCTGAAACGGCAGTAAGATTGGAATGTATTCCAGTGTCAATACCTCTCCACAAGCTTCCGTTGTCGTTTGAAATCAAAACAGTTCCATTGTTTCCCACGGCGCAGGCAGTGGTACCCCATGACACAAAGCAAATATCGTTAAGGTCTTCAGAGGTGCCCGAGTTCATCTGCTTCCAATCACCTTCAGCTTCATAGCGGTAAATACAACCGCTTTCACCTGCCACCATGTATCTACTGCCGCCTGAAACGATCTCTGTCGTTCCTCCCAACTGAACCTCTGCCACGGTGAAACCCTGTGAGTTTTCCACGAAGTAACCGGTACCGTTTCTGCCCAGAACTACCTCGGGAAATCCGCCGCAGAGTTTACCGCAGGAGCCGATCATGTCTGTATCATTTCCCGCAGTTACAACTCCATCGGTTGACGAATAGAGGAAGCCGTCTTCTCCGGTGATAAGAAAAGAGTTCATGTGAGTAGGATCAAAGTTTACTGAAAGAAGGTCGATGTCATCATAGCCGAATTCTGTCCACACCCTCCATGAACAGCCGTTATCGAAGGATGAAAGAAGTGTCCCTTCGGCACCGCATGCCATTATGCCTGAAACACCGACAGCAACACTGTACAGATCCTCTGTTAATCCCCCGGGAGATACATCTGTCCAGATTCCATTGTCTTCTCTGCGCAGCACAACTCCGTGGTCCCCAACAGCTATGACTGTACCGGTGGCAATACTCACCGATACATCGTTAAGGCTGAAGTTTGTATTGCTTTCTTCCAGAGACCAGTTTTCACCGTTGTCTGAAGTATGCATAATAGGGGTACCCGCCGAAACTTTAACCGTTAGCAGAAACAGCAGCACTGTGTGCCTGATAAAGGTTGTAATAGCGTTCTCCTCCGATGAAAGACATTCTACAGCTACAAACATAGCATACCTGTCCGGCTTCAGGAATGCACTGTCTTCACTGTTTCTGGAAACGCTTGTTTCTTCTGCCGAAAGGAACAATAGTACCGTGTTGGATGTACATACTACAGATTGCCGTTGCTGACGAGCACGGAGATATTCGTATTGATGAGAGGAAAACAGTGAAAAAGCATATTGTAGTTCTGGTGGCAGTTGTGCTTCTTGCCTCTACAGCCGCGTGTCTGAGGGAAGGCGGAAACCCTGTTCTTCCAACCGCTGTTAGCTCAGCAGCTCTCACCGTTGACTCCGGGTTTACCTCCGGTGCTATTGACCCCTCGTGGGGTCTGTACATGACTGGAGAGTTCTCGGCCTTTACAATGCGCTGGACAGAGATTGATGACGCAGTGTACTACGAAATACGCGGATCCGAATCACCTGTTACAACAGAAAACTGGTACGACGCTATACCCATGGCAACAGTTCAGGCTCCTGCAGATACTGCAGATGTGTTTGTAAGAGTTGAGGTTCAGGAAGAGCCCTGTATTGCCTGCGGTTTGTGTGAGCAGGTCTGCCCAATGAATGCAATTACCGTGGAGAACGGTGTTGCCGTTATCGATTACGATCTCTGCACAGCCTGTGGACAGTGCATGGATGTATGCCCCACAGAGGCAATTACCGGGACAAGATACGGCAAAAATTATTTCTTTGGCATCAGAGCCTTCTTCGGCGAAGACAACCCTGCAGCAGACATTGCGGTAACAGATGGTGCCTGGAGGCTGATCTATTACAACAACCACTACACTTACAATCCTACCCTCAGCTGCGGTCTGTGTACTGCCGGAGACGAATCGGCATGTTACATACTTACAGACTACGCTGATAGTACCGATGTATTCTGCGGATATGGCTGCCCTGTTGATGCGGTCTGGCAGGATACGGAACCAGTGGGCGCTGTTCCAAATATGATTTACATCGACTACGACGAATGCATCAACTGCGGCCAGTGTTTTATGGAGTGCTGGAACTATCATGGGAGAGTAAACCCTGATCCCTCTTCCTACACCGGTATGCGCTCCTTGAAGCGTCGGGTTGTTTCTGCAAACTGGGTATCTGATCAACCAGCACGCCCGTAACAAACTTTCGCAGAGATAGAGAAAGGAATTTGGATTGAAAAGCACCATTATAATTCTTGTTTTCGCCCTTGCTGCCGTTGCAGGGGTATTCGGCCTTAGCTGGGATCCAATTGATATGGATTTTGCCTCTCTGGAGATACAGGCAAAAGGAGCTTCGATCAAAACCATTGAAGCTGAAGAAGGGGTTTTCCCGGACAGCACCGAGGTAATCGAATCTTACTATGTGATTCCCGAGGGCTGCATAAGCTGTCAGATCTGTGTTGGCCAGTGCCCTGTAGATGCCATCACCATGAACGACGACAACATTGCCGTAATTGACCCGGAACTGTGTATCAACTGTGGAATCTGTGCCAGCGGTTGTCCGACAAGTACTATAGAGCTCCTGAAAGCAGAGGACTGTGCTCTATACGGTGTAGACGCTGATGGCAACGCAGAATTGATTCAGGAGGATTTAGAGGAGGACTGATGCGAAAAAAGGGGATTTTTGTTCTGGTTCTTGTTCTGCTGGCAGCAATTGCAGCAGTTGCCTCCGGGGGAACGAGGTTCTG
>JAGGYZ010000223.1 GCA_021162285.1 Candidatus Fermentibacteraceae bacterium | reverse complement strand
TGCCATTGTAGGAATCTCCGGCTTGAAGATCGGGATAGGTGACATATGCAGACAACCCGGGAAATTCGATACCAGGGTCGGTGAGGTACAGTTTTTGAAACTGAGATGCCAGGCCCACAGAGAAGTCATGTGAATCCCTCTGGTATTCCACTCTGGCACTTACACTGGCTCCGCTTGTTTTGAACGGCATGGGTAGAAGATAGAACAACTCATCTCCAACACCGGTAAGCTCTGCTTCAAGCCAGACCACATCCTCCAACCCTATGCTCAGTTTGTGATTCGAATCCCAGATGTGATCCATTGCGATTCTAAAACCGGACCGTACACCAGCAGTCCATGTCCAGACCCCGTCGACAACAAGGGAATCCTTCAGAGAATGGAAATCTACAGTAAGACTGTCGGATTGATCCCATTCGTCGTAAGTGGGATGCTGAATACTTGCTGCCAGAACAGTTTGCAAATCTCCAAGTGTTCCGAAGGATGAAAACTCGACCCCAAGAATTCCTGAAATTGGTACACTGAGACCCAGCATGGATGTAAACGAAGCAATATCCACGTCGGACAAAGAAGCGGATGCACTGAGAGTATCGCCGTGCATCCATCCGTCTGCAACTATTTCACCTGACGGCAGATCGAGCCAGAGGGTATCAAGGGTCATTCCCGTACTGTCTGTAACGAACTCCAGATCTCCCTCGGAAATAAGCCGGAGTTTTCCCGCCCTTGTTAAAGCTATACCGTCCATGCTGAAAGAAAGACTGTCTGTGCCGTACTGAAACTGACCGGAAAGATCAAGAGACAGATCACCCGGGGCACCAACACAAAGGCTGTCGAGGTGAACAGAACCGGGTTCTGCGGTGAAAAGGGCGGAAAGACTGTACGGCGCACCTGCCAGAATAACTGAATCCACACTAAGCCCGCCTCCACCTTCAATGTTACCTCTTACTGAGCTGATGTCTCCGGTAAACACAAACTCTCCCGCTCTAATACCGTTGTATGAGGCCATGCGGAAACCGGCGGTACCGGAAGCGTCAAAGTTTTCCATTGAACCTGATGCATCCACATCCGCGTAAAGATCTGTAGCTGTTAAGCTGATGGAATCGGAGAGAGAAACGGAATCCATGCTGAATTCACCGGCAATCTGAACTCCAGACAGGTCGGTGGAAAACATCCCTGAGAAAGCTGCATTGTCTATACTGATGCTCTCGTTGCGGAAATGGGTAAGCCCGGCATCACCACTTACCGAGAAAGCAGACATGTTCCCCTCGCCTGAAACATTTAAGCTGAGTCCGCAGGCACCTGCAATCAGAGGGTCGGTAAAAGATGCAAAGAAACTGCAGTCGGCAACTGAAGCATCAACATCTGCTCTCCATGCCACAGGTCTGAAGTCCAGGCCAAGAGATGCAGTAAACTCAGAGGATATACTGCCACCGCCAAACACTGTTTCCATGGTGCCCGACAGTTCCCGCCGACTCACATCGCAGTTTACAGTGAATGCGAAAATGTCGTATTCATCCACACTGCTGTTGTTTATCTGACACAGAATTGTTCCGCTGTTGAAATAGCTTCCAGAGCCTGTGCCGGAGGCAACAACAAAACCGGATAGATCTGTTGCCGGAGATTCCTGTACAAACTCTGAGATGTCAGTGTTCTGCAGGAAACCCTGAGCAACGCCGCTCCATGCCAGATCAGAGTAGTTCAGTTCCCCGGATAGACTGGCAGACAAGTTTTCCGATGATACGGAAAAACCATGCAGTTCACACAGCTCTCTGGTTGAGACTATACTGTCCGCGGCAAAATCCAGTACAGTGTCATCGAATTGAAGAATTCCATCTGAAAGGCTGACCACCGCCACAGGCTTCATTATTGATCCAGCTCCGTATCCGCTAACATCTACAGAAGCCGATGGAAGTTCGGGAACAGATCCGGTGGATACTGACCCGTTGAACCCGATGGTAAAGGTACTGTCTGCGTTAAGACGGCAGTCAACAGTGACAGAACCCGGGTAGCAGCTCACAAGAAAACTCTCAAGGCTGGCTCCGGTGGAATCGATAAACAGAGAACCTGATGCAGTTGCCGTACCGAAGCGGGGAATAAATGCTGAGGCTGCTCTTACATCCAGCTCTACATTTTCAATATCAATTATTCTCCCGTTGAATTCCATCGAATCCACCAGGATCAGTTCTTCAGGGTCTACAACCCTTCCGTAGGCAACCCTCACTGTGTCGGTTCTGGTTACCATACCGGCCAGAGTTCCCAGAAAGATAGGAGCAAGTGAAGAATCCGGAGGCTCATCTGAGGGAAGCGGTGTTCGTATCACCAGACTGTCTACGGAAATACACTGTACATCACTTCTTACCAGGTAATCGAAGGCACTCCCCTTTACATCTGCACCGAAAACAGCAACACGCAGACCCCGATCGTTAACAACAACCACGGAATCCGCCCGTATGTAGGTGAACAGATCCGAAGAACCTCCGTACACATGCACTGACTCACCGTTTTCACTTGATGTGGTTTTTAGAACAATCAGATGGATCAGCCCTCCCAGGTGACCGGTAGCGAGCATCACATAAAACAAAGCAAAAGCAACAGCCAACGCTGAGAGCCAGATAACAGAAGAGATCCGTGTTTTCCTAGAAGGCCTGCCCGATGGCAAAATAAACCTTTCCCCTTTTTCAGGGAGTTCTCCCAGGTGGGGGCAAAACCGTAGTCGAGTCTTATGGGCCCCACAAGAGTGTTGTAACGAATACCTGCCCCGATACCAAAACCAGCAGTTCCAGTTGAAATCTGCTGAACCTCTGTCCAGATACCTCCGGCATCGCAGAACAGAACTGCACCTAAGTTGCCGATTACATCAAACCTGGCCTCCACATTACCGAGAACCATCACATTACCGCCAAGCGGATTTCCCTCGCTGTCTTCCGGGCCCAGTGTCTGAAAGCCGTAACCTCTCACAGTTGTTCCACCACCCAGGTAAAACCTGTCGTTGGGCGGAATACTTGTGTTCCCTGAGTACCCGTTAGCAACGCTTCCTGCAGCTCTTCCCGCCATTACAAAACTACCTGTAAGGGGCAGGAACAGCCTGTACTCGCTGTTTGCTGTGTAGATGTCCAGATTTCCCCCGGCAATACCGCCTGATATGCTACCGGCAATTTTGAACCAGCTGCCTCTCACCGGATTCATAAGAGGCATCCTGGAATCACGGGTAAAACCTGCATTGATTCTTGCCGAATTGATCCAGTCCTGTACAACCTCACTTGAATCCTCTTGTGTTGACCTGTACCGAAGTCTTTCTATACGGTAACCGGTTGTAAAGCGCCAGATGCTCCTGAACTTTCTTGAAAGGTTAAGCTCTCCACCGTAACTTCTCTCTTCCTGATTGACTCTCTGCAGGTAGTAGTAGTCAAGTTTCAGCTGCGCCGTCCATCTTGTGGAAAGAAACCATGGCTCTTCATAGACGATCTGGGGTTCAAACTCGTTACCGGAATTATCACTGGCAATATATCTGGTATAGGTACCGCCCAACCTCAGCATCTGGTTGTTACCCATTATGTTCGGTCGTTTCCAGTACACAGATCCAAACACTGCCTCAGGAGAAATGTAACCACTGGCAAAATCAACTTCTATGTAATCCTGCTCTGTTACATTAACCACCACATCTATTGTATCAAGACCCTGACTGATCCCGTTGTAATCTATCTGTACATTGCTGAACAGGCCCAGTGAATACAGGGCGGAAAGACCCTCCCTCATTTTCTTCATGTTCAGCGGTTCTCCTCTGTTCACATCAAATTCTCTCAGCACCACCTGCCTGCGTACATCAACAAGCCCCGTAACAGTTATACCTCCAAGGTAACATCTTGAACCGCTGGAGACAGAGAGCTGAAGGTTCCTGTGGTTGTCCGAAGTGTCTTCAGAAAAGGCTTCAAGCTGCAGATCAACCTGAGCCCTGAGATAGCCCAGATTGGCATAACTTCCCGTAATGGCAGAGGTAAAAGATGCTGTATCCACCGGGCTGATGGGAGCACCGAATTCGATGGGACACAAGCTGGTCAGCTCCCCGACAGATAAGGTTGTATCACCTGTGAAAACGAAGCCTCCTCTGATACTCTGCCGTCCGGGAATCACATTGATTTTTACCTCGTAGGCTTCCACCCCCCAACGGGGCCAGACAACACCTACTGAGCAATCCAGGTATCCTTCAGCCTTAAGATTTGAAGCTACCGCATCACGAACCTGATTGCTGGAAACCATAAAAATTGAAACCCCCTCGTGCAACCCGCTTCCCCGCAGGAGAGACTTGCCTGAAACAGGGAGATCGCCCGAGAAGGTAACCCTATCTATGGTTGGCTCAGACAATGCATGTGCCACTGCAAAAATTGCAAGCAGTACAAGCACTGGAACAGGATTCATAGTTTTTTTGCTATTCATGACTATGCGAAACCTAACACACGAAAAGGTAAAGAGGCCATAGTGAAACCAATACCGGTTATCCTTCCTGCAGGCGGAACCGACCCCAGTGCAACGGCGGGCCGGTCTCGCAGCATCCGGGAAATACAGCGAAATGTTAAGGAATTCAATTCATTCAAAAGCCTTTTTCCATACAGACTCCTGCTCAAATAATACACACTGCATTAACATCCTGACAATTGTCAAAGGGCAGTCAGCGAAAGACTATGAATTTCCCTGATGTGCTTTCTTGCGAAGATATAAGTCTTGCAAAGTAAACACCTGAGTTCTCTGGCATCCATGTTAACAAGCCCTGCTGAAGACAGGCAATCTCAGCTACTCTTCGGCCGGCTGTGTCATATATCTCCAGGGAAAGCGGATCCGACAAAGTAGAAGAGTACTGAAAGGTAACCTGTCCGAATGAGGGGTTGCCACCTGATATTTCAAGTGACAGTTCCCCGTTCCCTTCCTGCTCTGATATTCCGGTACCGTCTGCATTCCTTACGCAGCGAACGAAGTTGTAAATTCTTACTACATCTCCCTGAGGGCCGTGGCCATGGGGATACTGTCCGGGGTCTCCTGTTTTGGGATCGCTCCTCTGGGCGCCTGCACCGTGAACATCGGTTAGCACATAGGTTGAATCCGGGGTCGTCATCCAGCCAAGCGCCTCACCAAAGGCTACATAAACTGCGAATTCACCCGAATCGTATGGTACTGCAGCCTCATGGGTAGTTCCTGTCCAGTAGAACCCGTAGTTGGTGTTTCCTCCCTCGTCGGTTATCTGTGTACAGGAAAAAACCGGATTGATCGCAGGGCTTCCGGTTGACTGAATAGATCTTTCGTAGTCGACGATGCTCTGAAGCTCGTGGGCATTGGGCAGCCTCCAGTCGCTGTGCCCAGCAACATCCAGGTCTTCAGCACAGGCAAGGGCGTCTTCCCAGTTTCTTGCTTCTCCGTCATCAGCCTGCTGCCACATAAGCCCTGTTGCAAGGTCGGTAACAGTTCCGTCACCGTTATTCTGGAACTGATTTGCCCCGTATGATCCACCCCTTACGTAGCGAACAAAGGAGGTCATCTGAAAGGACCTTCCCGGAGGACCCACTTCATCCCTGGGATACCCCTTTATCCTGCCATCTGCGAAGTTGACTCCGAATGCCGTTGAGTCTCCGCCCATTGTAAGCCCCTGATAAACCGTGGAAGACCAGTACTGGGCATCGATTATCCTTTCACCGGCAAGGGTGTCTCCGTATTCAAACTCGAAGTAGTCCGTATCTATGAACGGAATCAGATTTACAGGGGCAGGACCGCTTGGATCTGTGCCACTGAACTGTATAAGAGAGTAAAGCTCCTTTATCGAGGGCAGCCTCCAGTCAGTGTACCCTCCAATTGAACAGGTATCGGCACCTGCGACGGCTTCCGACCAGGTCATCTTGTCATCAAGACCCTGCTGCCAGATCAATGCGGTATTCAGGTCGGTAACTGTACCGTCACCGTTGTCTTCGTATGAGGGCTGGGGTGCCTGATACTGTGCATCCTGACCGTAGAATGGTTCTCCCGAAAGTGGAGCTGATACCACACGGATACTGTCAAAGCAGAGAGATTGATGGGTGTCGGGAACCCCAAAGGTTGCACCTCTTGATTCAGAGGTCAAAGCCAGAATCGACAGTACAAGGAAAAGCACCTGGACGGTCACCCACTGTTTCTTCTCAACTTTCATAGAACCAATCCTTTCATTTTATTATCGTTACCAGCTGTGATATGACTAAACCGCCCTGTATCAGCCTCAGAACGTATACCCCCGCCGGGAGCTGCTCCGTCTCCAGACCCACTGTACTCTGGCCATTCAGTTCTCCCTGAAATGGTGTGAGCACCAGTCTTCCAGACAGATCAAAGAGGCTGAGTACAGCTGTTCCTGAAATTCCATTCAGAATTGCCTCAGCAGAGCCATATCTCACGGGATTTGGACACAGGATGGAAAGGGTTGAACCAGCTTCCCAACCTCCTTCTCCAGGTTGTGTGCCGGTGTTTGGAGCTCCGGGAGTGGGATATGCCTGAATCACCCAGCCCTCCCCCAGATCCGGCCACCTGCCCCATGAGTCATCATCGGAAAGATCAGGAAAGGTAATCTGGTCAATAACAACGCTGCCCTGCATCAGGTACACCTCTTCACCATCGCCGTTCAGCTTGAACTCCGCGTGAAGCGATCCCTGCTCAGATTCGTCATCCGCCCAGATTAGCATGTACCCGCCAGGCTGTATCACTGTATCGGGAAAGATGTATTTGCCCGGGAAAGCCATATCGTCTGTAAGTCTGAAAGAAGACAGATCCACAGGATCAGTTCCGGTATTCACTATCTCTATCCAGTCATCGTACTCACCATTCTCGTCGGCTATGGTTGAATCGTTCCCTGCCATGAGTTCGTTAAGAATGATGTCATCCACAGACTCCCAGGTTCCAAGAAGTGAAACAAGGTATTCATGTCTGTTCTCTATGAAGATTCCAAGTGCAGGAGCAAACCTGCCCGGCCCTATGGGAATGTCGCTGTCCATTGCTTCCTCAAACTGATCCGGTGAGAACAGGCTTCTGGGGTATTCCTCCAGGTAAACCCAGTCTCTTATCAGGTTCCTCATCTCCTCCATCCGGGGGATGAGAATGTCAGGATTCGCCTCCTGCGCCATCATCCGAAGCAGGTGTCCACGGTAAACATCGTACCAGGTGTCCACGCTCCACAGAACGTCGGCCAGAGGTCTTTCTTCCCACTGTGACACATTAGTCCAGTTTATTGGAAGCTCCTGCAGTTCCGATATTGAATAGTTCCAGGAATTGAAACAACCCCAGGATTCATTCATGTCCCATTCGCCGAACACAAATCTGTCGTCTCTGTCCATGTGATAGAGATAGTAGTTAACTCCTCTCCCCGCATAGCTGTCCAGGTTTACTGTCAGATTGTCCACAGCCAGAAGGACAAGGGCTGTGTTTACATCCATTACTTCCGACAGGGAGTCGGTTAGATAAGCAGCAGGAGTATTGTTAAGCCTGTCTGTAAGCTCCATAAGCTCGGTCCAGTCATTCTCCGATTCGTTGGTTTTAAGTTCGTAGTCTCCATAGTAGTCCTCCGGGTTCCAGCCGGCGAACTCCAGGGTACCATGGTTGTCACCCTTCCACAGATTGCCGTCTTCAGATTCTCCGAATCGTTCTTCTATGAAGTGCTTGTCAAACTGCTCAACAAGGGTGTAAAGACCCCAGTAAGTATCGTTTATGTAAAGTGCTGCAAATGAGGTTCTCGGGCAGGGGATGTCGGAAGCACGACATATCTCATACGCAGCAGCTTCCCTCACGAAACTGGGATCATTGTAGTTGCAGTTGAGGTTGATCTTGTAGATGCCTTCAATGTTCTGATCCTCAACGAACACATCGAAGTCTATCTTGAAAGACTTCTTTAAGGTGGGGTTTGTTGTATAGCTGGAACCGCCCTTGAACCTTACCCCCACCGTTTCCAGGGAAAAATCATCACACCAGAACTCAGCCTCAAGATACATCTCGCTTGCGTAGTTTGCTTCAAGAACATCCCAGAAGTCATCCTGATCGAATTGAATATGTACCTCGTGAACCGCAGCCTCCTGAAAAAAAGGATGGTCCTCCGGAATCAATCCGGCATTGCAGATAAATACCACTAGAAACGCAATTAACGCTGATCTCATGTTTGCCCCCTGTGTGTTTCAGAGTGATAATCACAAGGACCAGTCAACATCCGATGAATCGGTTGTAACAGATTGTAACGGTTCTGTCACCTGGGAATTGCATTCCCGTATCAGGTCCTGTATTTCCCATTTATGGCAATATTTTTCCTGGTTCTTCCCCCTCCGAAAGGGATTAAGCAGCATCGACTGGGCCTGTATCTACTCAGCACAACCCATGAAAGCCCCCGCATGGCAAGCGGCTGGTTGTCGAAGTAGAAAAAACTGACATGAAACAGGGAGATTGCCCGGGAAGGTAACCGTATCTATAGTAGGCTTAGACAATAGATATGCCAAAGCAATAATTGCAGGCGGTACGGGCACTGGAACGGGATTCATAGTTTTATGCTACTCATGGCTGTGCGAAGCCTGACACACTAAAAGGCGGAGAGGCCACAGTGAAAACAAGACCGGTTATCCTTCTTGCAGGCGGAACCGATCCCAGCGGTGGGGCCGGTCTTGCTGCAGACATAAAAAGCTGTTCCGCCATGGGCGGACACGGCTGTATTTGCGTAACCGCAATTACCGTACAGAACAGTGGCGGTGTGCAATCATGGCTGCCTGTTTCACATAACACCATTCTCCAGCAGATGGAGACAACCTGTGATGACGGTCTGCCGGACGGGGTGAAAACTGGAATGCTCGGCAGCATTGGAGCTGTAGAGGCAGTTGCCGATGTTATCAGAAGGAGATTGAGTACCGTTCCTTACGTTCTTGACCCGGTACTGGCAGCCGGCTCAGGCGACGGTCTGGCAGAGAGCAGTCTGGAACACAGCATCATACAGCACCTCCTTCCTCTGGCAACACTTGTAACTCCAAACCTCGATGAAGCGGAAGCTTTCACAGGAAAAACAGTAAGGGATCGAAAAGCCATGGAGCAGGCTGCGCTGACAATCCGTGATATGGGTGCTGAAAATGTTCTTCTGAAAGGAGGGCACCTCAAGGGTGAGCCAGCTGATGTTCTTGCAACGGAGAAAGGCATAACATGGTTTCCGGGAAGCAGGATCGTAGCCGGTAAGGTTCACGGAACCGGTTGTACTCTGGCATCTTCCTGTGCAACTCTGCTTGCAGCCGGATACTCTCCGGAAGAGGCAGTGGGCAAAGCTCTGGTTTACCTCAAAGGAGCAATTTCCGGTAGCTTCAATCGCAGGCTCGGGCTTTTACTGGGACATTTCCCGGCGATGGGACCTGTTCCAGACAACACTGATGGGAGTGCATTCTATCGAACACCACGGTTCTGCCCTGCATGTGGCGGCGAGCTGGTTACAGCCCAGCCTCACCCTGTATGCAGCAGGTGCGGGCTGGTGTTCTACAGAAATCCCCTTCCAGCGGTGATACTTCTTCTTGAGAAGGATGGTAAAATTCTTCTTGCACGAAGGGCGGCAGCTCCGGCAAAAGGGCAACTTGGGTTGCCTGGCGGTTTTGTTGATCTCGGTGAAAGCGCGGAAGCAGCCGCAGCAAGAGAACTGAAAGAGGAAACAACACTTGAGAACGCATCGTTTGAACTGATTGGCGCAGACGCAGACCATACCGAGTACGGCAGCGTTGTGCTATACATCTACAGAGTTGAAAACTGGCATGGAACACCCACAGCAATGGATGATGTTTCAGAACTTGTATGGACTGGAATTGACAGTGTTGGAAAACTGGCCTTTCCTGCCCACGACAGAGTAATCAGCAGGCTCAGAAAAGAAAGGAGCAGCAATGGCGATTGTTAAGTGTGCATGGTGCAAAGGAACTGGTGTAGACGGCGTTGGCGAATCACCGTGCGATGTGTGCGGAGGAGACGGACACCTCAATGTGCCTGAACCTCCCACGCCCTGCGGAAGATGCAAGGGCGAGGGAAGGATCTACAACGATATTCTGGAAGAATACGGCAAATGCGGGGGCTGTGGAGGCTCCGGCTGGGCAACCTGAGAAGTCTTACCGAAAATACAACACAGGCATCAGTCACCACACGAACGGCCGTAGAGCACGCTGATAATCGTTAAATAGCATTGCTCTACATGCTACCGCTAGTTTCCGTTCGGGGCTCTTCTGCCGACTGACCGGTTTTGGCTTCTGCGCGAGGAGTGTCTGCTCTGCTCTGAGCTGCCGCGGTATCCACCACTTCTTCTACCGCTTTTCCTGCGGGAATCGCCGAAGGAAGCACTACCGGATGGATTGCTTCTTCTGCCAAAGTTTTTCGGTGCCGGTTTAGCCGACTTGAAAGCCTCGTCGCTGTGATACTTATGGTGCATATCTGCAGGTACCTGTTTGCCGAGAAGCCGCTCGATCTCTCTGAGATAAGATCTGTCTTCCGGGCTGCAGAAAGAAACTGCATCTCCACGGGCACCGGCTCTGGCTGTGCGCCCGATACGGTGTACATAAGTTTCTGACTCCACTGGAAGATCGTAGTTGAAAACATGCGTTATATCATCTACATCCAGTCCTCTTGCTGCAACATCTGTGGCAACAAGCACCCTGTAGCGCCCCTTTTTAAAACCATCAAGAGCTCTTGTTCTCATCGCCTGACTCTTATTACCGTGAATAGCTGTACCGTGTATTCCATTTGCAGTAAGCTTCTTAACCACCTTGTTGGCAGTGTGCTTCATCTGGGTAAATACAATGGCTTTCTTAACGCTCTTGTCACTGAGAAGCAAGGCCAGAAGGGCATCCTTGTTGCTTTTTTCAACAAAAAGCACCTTTTGATCAATACTGTCTAATGTGGGTTTCTCAGGTTCAATTATTACCCTTACAGGATTTGTAACCATTGTTCTGGCCAGTAATTCCATTTTCTCAGCCATTGTTGCAGAGAAGAAGAGAGTCTGGCGGGTACTGGGAATTTCTGCCAGCACTTTTTTTATGTCATGGATAAAACCCATATCAAGCATCCTGTCGACCTCATCAAGAATGAAAACTTCCACCTCATCCAGGTGAACAAAGCCCTGCTGCATAAGATCAAGCAACCTGCCTGGAGTGGCAACAAGAATGTCAACACCGCGGTTAAGCACCTTTACCTGGCTGTACTGCTTTACCCCGCCGAATATCACGGAGTGGGTAAGATGCAGATACTTTCCGTAGGTCATAACGCTGTCACCTATCTGTGCGGCAAGCTCACGGGTGGGAGCAAGAATAAGAGCCCTGGGAGTTCCCCTTCCTGGTCTGCGACTGTGTGCGGAAAGACGCTGCAACAGAGGTAAGGTGAAGGCAGCAGTTTTGCCTGTGCCTGTCTGGGCTGTTCCCATAAGGTCGCGGCCTTCCAGTAGATGGGGAATGCTCTGTTCCTGAATCGGTGTAGGTGTTACATAACCTTCAACGGCTATTGCCTGCTGAACAGCAGGAATCAGTGTACCGAAAACACCTTCAAGAGGTTTTTCCAGTGGTTTGGGGTGCATTCTGGGCTGCTGTTTCGGTGCGGAATGACCATTGCGTCTGCGAGACGCGTCTGCTTTATAATTTCTCATTTTTTTCCTGGTCCGGGGTTAATACAAATCTCTACCCGCCGGACGCGTGGAAAAGAAAGGACCGCAACTGTTGCGGTAGTTGTGCATCCATACAAAGTAAAAACCTGGGATGCGCGGTAAATACCAACCGGCAATACCTGGGACGGTATCACCACATGTCAGCGAAACCGTCGCGAGAGAAAAACCTCTCGGTAGCAATATAGCACAATTTAAAATATAAACAAAGCCCGGCTATTCAAGAACGCTATTGGTGCGCCCGGTACAAAGCGTGCTGAACAGTAAAATAAGTAATGAATACAGACATTATGAATGTCAGTTAAACCGGGAAACATCCACACTTATCAAGCTACTGAAATACGAGGGTAGCTCTGCTTTGAAAGTAATTTTCGCCTTTGAAAAAGGGTGTGAAATCGTTAGCTCTGCCGCATGCAGGGCAAGCTTCCCTTTCTCTTTAACTCCGTACAATTTATCTGCCACAACCGGATTACCTTTGTCTGCAAAGTGAACTCTGATCTGGTTTTTTCTACCGGTGAGCAGGGCAATTTTGAGAAAACTGTACGTCTCGTTTTCCTTCAATACTTTGTAACCAGTCCTGGCAAGTTTTCCCTTTCTATCATCGTCTGTTGAGTGCATTTTGAAGTTAGTGCCTTCTTCAAGATATGAAGTAATCACCCCTTCTTTCACACTCATGGAACCGTGAACAACGGCGTAGTAAACTTTGCTGAAATCATGCCACTTGTTCTGAAGATAGTGTTTAGCATCAGGTGTTTTGGCAAAAACAATTATGCCGGAAGTATCCCTGTCCAGACGGTGAACGATGTATATCCGATTCCGTGATTTGCGGTTACCCTTTCGAACGTATTCCCGAAGCCGATAGTAAGCAGTGTTTTCTTTAACTCTTTCAGTTCCCATGGTCAACAGACCGCTGACCTTGTTCACAACCAGAATATCCCGATCCTCATGGAGAATAGACAGACCGAGAGGCCAGTGCCTTCTGGATGGAACCTTGAGAACAGTTTTGTTTCCAGTCATTCACACACCTCTGCACAAGTATCTGTGCTGCTGTTGACCACAGTCACAGCTCAATTCTCCATCGATGGTCTGAACTTGATCTGCATACCCTTCAGAAACTTGCGAAGAGTTTGATCGGTACATTCCCTGTAGTGTTTGTGGCCGGATCTCCGAAAAAAAGAACTCAGTTCATGCTTGCCCAGGGTGTAACCGGCAAGTTCCATCATCTGAAGGATATCCCCGGTCTTAAGATTTAATGCAATTCTCAGTTTCTTAAACACCATGTTGTTGGTAAGGTGTTTTATCGGCTCGGGAGGATGGTTGCCACCCTCACCCCGTCTGTCTGTGATCAAACCATCGAGAAACGAGACAAAGCTGGAATCACGGCAAACGGCAAAACCAGGTTCATCTTCCCTGGCAAGCCAGCTGGAAACCTGACTCCTGGTAACCGGCTCTCCAGATATGCCGAATATCTCGACCATTTTTGAATCGCTGAGGTCAAGGGCATACCTTACCCGACGGAGAATATCGTTACTTAGCAATAGTACTCTCGCTTTCCTGCCAGGAGCCTGTCCGAGAATAGTACACTGGCATTTACAATCACATAATCGGCCACAATACGCGCGTATTATCATCAAATAGCGTTGCCATTATCTTCAAATCCGCACGAATTCTGACTCGATCCTGTGGCGTAACTGCACAGCGCTTATTGTCAGACACGCTCCTAGCTGAGCTCGTCCAGTGTTTTCTTCAATGCGTCTGCATCGTGAGTACCGTAAACTTTTACATCACGGTTTCTGGCAAGAAGCCCCTGAAGAACTCTTCCCGGACCGACCTCCACAAAGGTGTTAAATCCGTTTTCAATCATAAGCTTCATGGAATCAGCCCAGAGAACAGGGGATGTTACCTGTCTGATAAGAAGCTCTCTGCTCTCCTCCACTCCTGTAATGTAGTTGGCTGTAACATTAGCAACCACCGGAATACCGGGATCGAAAAAAGCCGCTTCCCTGACAGGACCTTCAAGCCCCCGGGCAGCATCTTCCATTAGAGGGCTGTGCCATGCACCGGAAACTTTAAGGGGAATAACCCTTCTTGCACCCTGGTCAGCACACAGTTTACCTGCATATTCCAGAGGAGCTTTCGCGCCGGAGATAACAACCTGGCCGGTGGAGTTCATGTTTGCAACCCCGACGGGTCCTTTTGAGCTGGCCTTCTCAACGATGGCAGAAACCTTGTCAAGATCCATACCGAGAATTGCCTGCATTCCACCTGGATACATGTCTGCACACTTCTGCATAAGCTCGCCTCGAATTCTTGTGAGGCTCACCGCCGTCTCAGGCATAAGAATACCTGCAGCAACAAGAGCGGAATACTCTCCCAGACTGTGGCCTGCAGTTCCTTCCGGCTGTATTCCTGCCACCTGAAGAATCCTCAGTGTTGCAATGCTCACCATTGTAATTGCCGGCTGGGCATAGTTAGTCTGTGTAAGTTTTTCTGCAGGTCCCTGGCTTACAGTGCTCATCAGATCGCGCAAACCGCTGAATTCGTAGGCTTTGCCCAGAAATTCTACAGCTTCGGGGTAGTCTTCGAGATGAGCCTGCATACCGACAGCCTGTGATGCCTGTCCCGGGAACAGAAAAGCAATTCTTCCCATTAAAGTTCCTCCTGTGCCTGTGATTGCGCTCTGTTTATTTCAATAACCAAGTTTAAATTCCTTACCCAGCCGGGATCCGCCTGCCAGGCCATATCGGCCAGACCAAGGGCTTCCGGGAAACGGTGTTCATTATACAAGAGTTCAGCCCCGGAGGATAGTGCAACAGAAAGCCACCGTCTTCCCATGGCTGTAGGAACAGGTTCTGACCGAAAAAGCTCTGCCGCCTGTGGAAGCATGGTATTCCAGTAGACAACCTGTCCGGTGAAAACAGGGTCTGTTTCCCCGTCTGTGTCCAGAGAGAGCAGAAGAGACATGTTTTCTCCTATGGTTAACTGAGGATCACCGGAACACTTTCTTATGAGAAACTGACAGGGAGCAAGGTCATCGGTATTTGAATTTACATCTGATTCCACAAGAGACTGGATCTCCCGGGTAGACAGGAGAGGATTAAGAAACTGCACTTCGTTCTCCCTGAAACCTGTAGACACAAGCTGTGCTTGTGCCAGACTGTCTCTGAACATCGCTTCGATGTCCAGCTGAAGAGGTTCCGCAGAACCTATCAGGATGGCGTGTCTGCCTCCTGCCGAATGGACGGCAACCTCTGAAAACACTCTGCCCCATGTTGCAATGATCCTGCCGAATTCTTCCACAGGAAGCCGGTGAAGCGGAACCCACTGCGCTGCCACTCCTCCGGGTTCCAGCCTTGAAAGAACCAGTGAATAGAACTCCTCAGTGTACAGCAGCCAGCTTTCGCTGGAACCCGGATGGGTAGCATCGCAGACTATCAGGTCGTATCTGTTTTGTGTGCCAAGAAGAAAGTTTCTTCCATCGTCTCCAACAAGTTCAAACCTGGGATCCAGGTCTGGTCTTCCATTGTATTCCTGGAACTCCGCAGAGGCAAGAACGACCTCAGGGCAGATCTCTGCACACACCAGTGTATCTATGGGGTGAGTAAGAATTGCCCCGCTGGTTATACCACCACCCATTGCCACTGCCAAGGCAGTTTTCGCTACAGGATTGTACCCCCATGGCAGATGCCCCAGAAGATAAAAGGCTTCCAGAGAAGCCTGATCTACAGGGACTTCTTCAACACCGTTGATTCTTAAACTTCTGTGGTTGTCCCACTCTCTTCCGAAAACAGCCACCGTGGCCGTTCGGCCTTCCTTGAAATACTCCAGAGAGAATTCACCTGAAGTTCTGGAACCCGGAGGAGTGGCCCCCAGAACAAGAAATACTGACAGGACAACACCTGCAGGGGCTGCCAGAGAATACACCAGTTTGCGGGACTTCCAGAATGCAGACAATCCCAGAGAAGCGTTCAGAACGGCAAGAACAAGAACTGACGGTGTTACTCCCAGATATCTGAAAAGAACTTGCGAGGCAAGCAGAGGTCCCACTGCTGCACCGATACAGTTGGCCATTGACAGAATTCCCACATCTTCACCGAGTTTGTGTTCCCTGGCAGCAGCCTTGACCACAAGGGGAAATGTTACTCCCATAAGCACCGTAGATGGAAGCATGTAAACCATTGCTGCAAGTATGCTTCCGGAAGTGCTGCCTGCCCATCCACTGAAAAAACTCAACTTACCGGCAAGAGAAAGAAAGCTGCCCAGCAGTGTTAGAGGAATTACACTGGCCAGGCCGAGAAGTACCTGGACAAAGCCGAAAGAAACAAGAGGATTCCTGGCAGTGTCTGCCATCCGTCTGCCGCCAATACTGCCTATACCTATTCCGAGCAGTACCATTATTCCCATTGTAGAAAAGGCGTAGGTACTGTTACCAAGCACAAAGGTGAGCTGACGGCTCCACACCATTTCCCAGGCAAGAGCAAGCATTCCGCTTACTGCATAAACCTGAAGAAAATAGGAACCCGGTCTTGTCCCCGGGCCAGCCCCGGCAGTTGTTCCGGGTTTTGATCGCGGATACCTGATCATCATCATAGAGGCAACTGTCAGCACAGCACCTGCAACAAGTGTAATGTTGATTCCCACTGCTTCAAGAAGCACAAAACCGGCAAGGAATCCGCCCAGAGCCGAACCCAGGGAGTTCAACCCGTAAAGCCTGGAAACCTTCATCGTTCCGCCCTGCCCTTCCACCAGCCTGCCCATGGCAGGCACTATGCCTCCGGCAAAAAAAGTGGCTGGAAAAATCATCAGCAGAGCAACAATGAACCTGGCGTAAAACTGAAGACCCGAACTGTAAATAACCGGATACAAACTGCGGACAGCAGGGGCCAGAACAACGGGAAGAAATGAAGCAGCGGCAGCACCGCCTGCAGCGATCCGAAGAACAGAGACAGGGTTTCGAGATGCCTCGGCCCTGCGACCGAAAAACCGTCCTCCAAAGCCCAGACCCAGCATGAATGCAGTAAGAACAACTGCGGTAGCGTCTACACTTCCTCCTGTAACAAGAAGAAGCTGCCTGTTCCATGCAACCTGTGCCAGAAGAACTCCAACACCGGACACAAGGGCGAAACTAGACAGAGTTGACACTCTGCCGCCGTTGATTACCATAAAAAACACTTCCCGGCAAGCAGCGTGTGGTCCCCGGTCAGGGTAACAAAGTAGAGCCCGGCAGGGTACACACCTTTACTCAGACTGGTGTGTACAAGTGAACCGTTGCCCGTTCCCTGCCACAGCGATGCAATTCGCCTTCCTGCAAGATCATAGATACTTAGCTCTGCAACTTCATTCGGAGGGACAGAAAACATAATACTGGTAATCCCGCCTGAGCTGGTTCCGGAATTCAACACCCATCCTGAACCCTGCTGCCCGCTACCATCGGTAGCCAGTGTAACCAGACTGGCTGCAACTCCCGGCATGGCAGAGTAGTCCAGTTCTATACCGGAACTTCCTGCAGGATTGACAAGCGCTGGTACAAAACCCTCGGAAGAGACAATCTCCGTAGCAACGGGAAGAGTACTGAAAACTATTCCCGGATCAAATGGAGTTTCGGATGTGGATTCATTTACTGCAATAACCAGAATTGTGTCGCTTGTGGAATTCCTCAAGGCAATAAAGTTAAGAAGAGTGTCTGCAGAAGTGCGATTGTATGCCTCATTCCGGTCGAGAACGGTCCATGTTGAATCCACCAGTGCGCTGAGGTAATCTGTATCACTGTCTCCGTTTCCAGTAAGGGAGGCTACAGCACCGTGTACTATTCCCACCATGTCTACATTCTGCGTGTCTCTGCTGGGACCCCAGTTCTGCAGAACAAAGGGAGCTCTCGACACTCCGTCATCTCCCCCGTTACCACTCATCATAGACATATCAAGTGCATAGAAAACAAGCCCTCTGGCCCCTGCAACTATCGGAACTGAAACCAGATAAAGCATTGTATCCGGTGACATACAGTAGGTGGGCAGAGCAAACCCGTGCCTGCCGAAAGACTGGACCACAGCAAAAAGTGCATTTTCCCGCGATGTCTGCTGAATCCCCAGAGACAGGCCAACCTGCTGCGCCTCAGGGTACCACTGGAAACGCCACTGATCTACCTTATCACTGTAAAGTTCGCACTGAGGTATGTAGTAACCGCCATCTGAAGGAGCAATTACGCTTCTTATGGCATCTCTTGTGTGCATGGCTCTGATTCCAGTAATCAAAGTGTCACCACTGCAGTAATTCTCCGGTTTGACAGTTAACTGCCCGTTTGAGATACCTGTATCCATCCCGACTGTGGCTATGTACAGGTCTCCGTTCTCCACGGAAAACACAGGTCTGTCAGCATACCGGTGATCGTTACGGAGTAAATCAAACCCTGTTATCTCCGACGGAAGC
>JAGGYZ010000273.1 GCA_021162285.1 Candidatus Fermentibacteraceae bacterium | reverse complement strand
TGGTAACATTGTCTGCTGCTCTCAGCCTGAGGTTGTGATCCCCCGGCTGCAGTTCGGGAACAGGATAAACTATTCTGCCTCTGGTAGCCGACCCGGGCTCGTAGGAAAAATACCCCGACACATCAACTGGAGAATCATCGATGTAAAGGGCAAGCTGCACACCAGGATATGGCAGAAGATTGATACCTGAGCTGTCTTCAAGGGCGGCTTCGAACACCACATCTCCGGAAACAGAGGGGTTCTCTACTCCGCGGAAGCCTGAAAGCCACATCTCTATTTCGGGGCCTTCAGTATCGCCGGATGCACTGCCGGGCTCTACAGGAACAGGATATGAGCAGGCAAGGCTGCCTCCACCGCCACCAGGTGCAAAATACCTGACTCTTCCTCTGTCTCCTGTCTGGGCAAACGAAGGAACAAACATTTCGGCATTAAAGGAAGGAGACGCCTCTGCAAGACCTCTGTAGAACACTCCAGGCGTAGAAAGGTACTCTATAAGATGGTTCTGGTTGTGTGTGTAGTACGAATCCACCACTGCAGACTCCCAGGCTGTCAGCATAACCAGACCGTTTCTGTTAAGAGTTCCCTGTATCTCGCACAGCTCTGAAGTAAGCATCTCCGGGTCACCAACACTGAAACCGGAATCCGGCAGAGCAAGATAAAGAGAACCGTCTCCGAAAATGATGTAAGGCCGGTCATTGGAATTAAAATCACAGTCAATAAGTCCCAGCCACTGGCACTCACCCATGGAATACTGCGGTTCTGACAGAAGGTGGTTCAGAATTCTGGTGAGGTATGTTGCATTGGGGCCGCCAAAGCTGCCTGTGCTGGCAGCACTGGACACAATGGCTCCACCACCGGAAACCACCGTTACCCTCTGAGCAATACAGGCATGGGCAGGGTTCTGAAAAACTCCTACATCACATGATCCGAAGAATGCCCAGGGAAGCCGTGGGCCGCACGACAGCATATCGACATCTTCGATGTACAGAAGCCCCTCATCGGCTATCTGGTCGAAACCACCGTGACCGAGATAAAACGACACAAGAGCTCCTTCGTTCCACTTTTCAATATAGTCTTCTCTTGCCTGCGGTTTCTTCCAGTTGCTGTTCCAGTCGTAATTTATGAGATAGTGCCTCAAGGGGATAAACCTTTGGGGCACAACCTGTGACATTATCGTTTCAGTATCGTTGGTATGGTAAGTTTCATCATGAGTGGGATATTTGGGCGACCTTTCATCGTCTGCAGCACCAAGGATCACAGACTGCCATGTACCGCTTTCCTGAGAAGCGTCGCTGTATTCAAATGAACGCTGAGCCACGAGCTGAAGCTCTGTTCTGCTGTCCACGGCTATACGGCTTACGGCAGCCTGAGGAAAAGTTCCATCAGACACAACGGTGTAGAGAAAATCACTGCAGAAAGGAAGAGACCCGTAGAAGGAGTATACGATGATATCCATTGGACCGGGAGTTGAAGAGATAAAACCTCTGGGATCGTAGTTGCCGGTACCAACAAGAACAAGCTGCTGTGGCGCTGTATTCCAGTGTCTCAGCGTATAGCTGAAAAATGCTCTTACCGCTCCGGGGTCTCGTACTCCGCCGTTGAACTCGTCGTAGATCTCCGTTAAACTCAGGAACAGTGCGTCTTCGCTGGAACGGCCTCTCTCAAACAGGGGCATGTCTGCTGTATACTCATCGGGATAGATGTAGACAGTTCTGCCTGCGTCAATGGTTCCAATAATTCTGCCCGGGCTGGCAGGTGTTACACTTACCGGCTCTCTGAGAGTTCCGCCGGGGGCAACCCACACAACAGATTCTGTCCAGCCTTCAGGTACATCAACTTCAAACTCCTTGCCTCCGGGAATGTCAATTCTCACCACAGCGGTGTCACTGAGAACAACACACACAAATGAATCATCGCTGAGGCTCTGTGCCCAGGAAACAGCCCTTCTTTCACCTGGCGGGAAGGTTCTGTCCAGAGGAACCTGACACATGGTTGACCAGCTTCTGAAACCTGTCTCGGGGAAAGCCTCAATCCAGTCTGTGTAAAGCACAAAGGAATCCCTGGTACCTGAGGTCTTTTCTATCTTAAGGGCAAGCGAATTACCGCTGTTCTTGAGACCGGTTACAGGGAACTCCCACACCATTGCCCCTGAGTCTGTTTTAACCGTATCTGCCATTACGGCACCGTTAATAGAAGCTGTGAAGTGAAGCGTGGCTGAATCCTGAACACTAAGCGATATCCGTACTGTTCCGCTGCCGGTGGTTCCAGGAGATGTGAAATTGTAGTAGGCGGTGGCTGTACCTGCAGATGATATTCTGTGCCAGCCGAAAAGATCATTGAACACACCAACACCGTATGACAGGGTCTGATTCTCTTCAAAGTGAAGCCTGTTCACATAGCTCGTACCTGCTGACTGGGCTCCTGTCAGCGAACCGTCGATGGTTTCCATAAAAGGACCACCGCTGCCGCCCCAGGTGAGCCAGTAGGTATTGAGGGAGTCGTACATGCTGTTAAAGTGATCTGCGCTGAATTCTCCCCACCACGACAGTCCGCGGCCGTAGAAAATCACACGGTCTGATGAATCAAAGATGCCGTCTCCGCCGTCGTCAACAAAAACAGGTACACTGCGGGATACGAAAGAATCTTCAGAAGGCTCTGTTGTGCTCATCATTCTGCCGCGACCGGTAATCATCGAAAAACTTGAAGATGGCATTCCAACCGCTTCAGGAATCAGGTCTGCAGTTACCTCAAAAACACCTGCAGTGTCAACAAGAATTCTTGCCCAGGGTTTGCCCCAGAAAGGGCTTTCCTCCCTGGAGAGAAGGGGAGTTCGCCACACTTCATCTGTTCCG
>JAGGYZ010000201.1 GCA_021162285.1 Candidatus Fermentibacteraceae bacterium | reverse complement strand
GATAACTTTCTTTACTGTATCAACTATGAGGAAGCAGCCTCTTCACACAGCTGGAAAGCACATCTGACATCATCTCAAGTCTGTTCCTGAATTTCGTACTCATGGTTCCCCGGCCTGCAAAAAGCAGTACCGGCACAGATCCTTCCGGGGCAACCACAGGTACGATTGCCGCTCCGTCGGGAAAAGAATCTTCGGCATTGAATGGAAGCCTTTCACGGGAAAGGTATACAGGCGCCTTGAACTCGGCTCCTGAAATCTTTTCAGGCACACCGTATCCACTGAACAGTTTGAAACTGCTGCCTGACCCGGTGTAGATACCGCAGGTTGAAACAGAAGTTAGATTTTTTACTGCGTCAAGAATATCATCTGCAGCATCTTCAAGTGTTGCGCTGCGGTTCAGCAGGGCTGCAAAATCACGCCGGAGAGCTTTGTCTCTGTCGATCTCCGGTACAGAGTGAACAATGGCCAGCACCAGGTTCCTGCCGTTCTCCGTGTATGGAACAGCGTCTATCAGTTTCAGAGGGGAGACCAGACCGTCTACGACCAGGGTTTCTTCTTCTTTTGAAACAAATGACTTTTCAACAGGGCAGTTTTCTATGCATTCCAGAATTCCCCGAAAGAGTTCGGTGCATCTCTTCCCAGTCATAACCTCGGTGCTGTGACCAAAATACAGCTCTGCCGAAGGATTCGTCCACACAACTTTCATGTTTTCATTAAAGATAATTACCGGCTCAGACACAGAGCACAGAACTTTCTCTATAGTGGAGTTAGAGATGTTGTTAAACAAGCCAAACCTTCCCAGACCCCTCCGGAACTGTCTACCCGAATATTCTACTAATTCCCGCCATCGGCAAGACTTGATACTTAAAACCCCTCCGGACACCTGCAGGAGGGGTTTTCAAATAACAAGGCAATGCAGGCTGTCTTTACTTCAGAACAACCACCCGCTGTGTTGCTGTGAAGTCTCCTCCCTGCATAGTGCAGAAGTAAACTCCTTCTGCCATGTTGCTGAATGAAACAGAGTGTGTACCGGAGGGTAATACCTGTGAATGCTGTGTAATCACTCGACCGGTTACATCGTGCAGTACAAGGCTGACCATTTCAGTCTGAGGCACAGATACCTGAACCGCAATGTTGCCGAATGAAGGATTGGCAGCAGGTGCAAGACCCCATCCGGTTACCGCATCAGCAGTGTTTTCATCAATGCTTACATAGATGGAATAATTGAGAGTGATGTCGTTAAGCACCGGTGTGCTGGAAATATCAGAGGAATGCAGAATAGCCTTGTATTGCAGGAAGTCCGTTGAATCGACAAGAATACCGGAGAGGCTGGTGCCTGAAGCATAGACCGTATCAGACCATGCTCCCATATTGGCAGAATCGTTCGAGCTTCTGAATTGAAAACTTACAGATGTTCCCGCAGGTTCATCACTGCTGAATGTAACAGTATCCCAGGAAACAACTGTATCGGCATCAAGTATGGATGATTCGAGAGTTCCATACAGGGGATAACCCATCAGTTCATACCACAGCAGACTGCCGTTGAAGGCAGTTCTTGCCCCCAGTACATCTGTGTGACCGTTTCCGTTGACATCTGCAGTAAACAGTGAAGTTCCTTCCATGAACCAGGAGTCGACACAATGCTTTGACCACTGGGTGCCTGTACCATCGGTGTTCAGCCATAAGTTCATAACACCGTTGGAGCCGCCGCCTACAGGAACAGAAGAGATCCCAAGCACATCCGTGTCACCGTCATCATCAACATCGGCGGCACAGACACCGCGTGCCTGAAAGAAATCTCCATCAATTATGTGTTCTGTCCATGTGGTGCCTGCACCGTCAGAGTTTTCCCACCATGTGATCTCGTTGTGGTCTTCAGCCGCTCCCAGTATATCAATGTCTCCATCACCATCCACATCAGATGCATAGACTGAAACAGCTCCTTCAAAATTCGCACTGACTGTACGCTCTGTCCATGACGTACCTGTGCCGTCTGTGTTTTCCCACCAGGAGATCTCGTCCTGGTATGCGATGTAATAGGATCGTGCCCCCAGCAGATCCATGTCTCCATCACCATCTACGTCTGCCACATCCATAGATATAGTATTATCAGAGCCGCTTACCGATATACCACCCCATGTTCCGGACATCTGACAAAACCACTCGATGCCATAGGAATAAAAACTCGCTGCTACCACATCGTTGTCTCCATCACCATCCATGTCAGCACAGGAAACAGTACTTATATGGTCAAAAGAAGTATTAACATCCACTCTGTCCTGCGTCCAGGCGGTACCTGTACCGTCTGTGTTCTCCCACAGGTAAAGTCCGCCCAAGGCACTGGACCCGCCAATAACATCGATATCACCGTCTTCATCGAAATCCACTGCGCAAACTGAACCTGCACTGGCAAGGCTGTCATTCAGAATGTGTTCTGTCCACGATGTGCCTGTGCCGTCTGTGTTTTCCCACCAGCCGATGGTGTTGTCTTCGTCTGCGGTGCCCAGCACATCAATATCTCCATCTCCGTCTACATCAGCGGCATAAACTGAACTGGCACCGGCAAAGGGGTATGTGATGCTCTGTAGAGGGTTGCCCGAAAGGATAACGGGCTTCAGCTGCATGGAGCTTCCACCGTCATCAATCTGATATTGAACATCGTAACAATCTCCCCAGTCAGTTACCGGACCGGGATAACCTTCCCCGCCGGACCAGTCGGTCTGGGTTGCTGTATCGGAAAGGGCAAACGCGGCACAAACAAGCAGTACAACTGGAAAAAACCTCATAACAAACCTTCCCCACAATAACGAACGATAGTGTTAAAAACCTCCCGCTACTATAATCCTGCATGTATGCTTAGAACAGGTGGATGCATGGTATCTATTAATAAGGAAACTGAGAAAGTTAGTTGCAATGGAGGAGACAGCGTTTTGCCTGTGCAGGGGATGGTTGAGTGTAACTTGCAGGCAACAGATGGGTTATGTTCAATTGTCTCTGTTGAAGGTATCCGCTCCGGAAAGAAGGGGACCATAAATGAGAAACGATTCTCGCAGAAATGTTCAAGCTGCCGTTATTGTTGTTTCGCTTCAGCTGTTTAGCATTGCCTGTGGAACCACAAGTCTGTCCACTCCTGGTAGGACAAGGCAGGAGTTTTTAAGGGAAGATCTACCGCCTGACTGGTCAGGCATTGTTCCAGTACAAGTAGACAATGCTGACAGGTTTGGCACTTTTGGTTTTGCAGCTGTTTCAGAACTCGGGCAATGGGTCATCCATGGAGAATTTGAGCCGGGTGATTCTGTCACACTTTTCGGCCGGAGTGGTTTTCCTCTTAGCCACGGTATCACTTTGGGTCAAAATCAGTATTCAGGCGTGTCCACTTCATTCACATACACAAACATCAGCATTTCTCCTGATTTTCACGCAGATGGAAATACAATGGATCATGATTTCACGTTTGCCATAGTTGGCGAATATGCAGGCTATGAAGTAATACCGTACTGGTCATGGAGAGGAGATTGGGACCTGGTTCATGATCTCGCGTCTCAGATATCAGATGTGTTCACAGCTCATGACATGAACGGATATGGCAACACACCACTCACGGGGATTTGTGGCAATCCGGAGGTGCTGCGGTTTTATCATGGTGATGACAACGGGCTGGTTGTCTGTTTTGGTGAAACTGGCTTCAGCGAAAACACACTGCACACATACGTTGTTATTTACGATAACATGGCATTTTGGCTGAGTACAGGTACTGCAGGAGTCCCCATGATCTTCAGTGTAGATGGTGAGTTGTTTGCAGCATACAATTACACAGGGGACCACAGCGGTGAAATTGGTCAGTCTGTTCGTCATCTAGGCAGAGATGGACTTACCTGGTCTAACTGGGACTGGAGTGACTAGACTGTAAGCAACTACTTAAGAAGTACTTAGCATGTCGTTGATACAGAAACTTCATGCTGATCCTGCCAAAAATACCAGCTCTGCGTGATTGATAGCAATAACTAAAAAAGCCCCCTGATTTCTCAGGGGACAATGGCGTCTCGGCCGTGTCTCCCAACGAACTATTTTCTGGTTCAATGCAACCATTGGTAACAAACCCGTACCCCAATCAAAGAAGACCTTCAGGAACCCCATCATACAGGCTAAAGAGATGGCACTTGAGATGGATTCGAACAACCTGAGCAGGGCAGAGCTGGCAAGAAAACTCGGCATTTCAAGAGCCAGAGTAACTCCGATGCTGAATCTTCTTAAACTCCCGGAGGAACTGATTAAGGAAGTTGAGAGGATGGGGGATCACTGGGGGAGGAGACTGGTGACGGAGAGGACATTGAGGACAAGAACAGGGAACTTTTGAAATCCAGCTTTATTGTCATCATTGTTACACAGAAAAGGTTTCCCTTGTGTTTGGACTGAAAGTGGAGGTCACTGCAATTGATGGGTCTTGAAAGAGAATTCAATCTGTGTTAAAATCAGATCAAAAGGAGAGTATCATGGGGAAGCTCGGATACATTCTGACAGTTTTGCTGATGTTTGCAGGGCTTTGTTATGCCGACTGGCTTGAATTCAACGCAGGTTGCCCTTCCGGAACTTTACCATCTGTCAGCCGCGGAGTAACCGAAGATGATTACATCTCCTTTGATGTTGAACTGCAGGGGCTTTTGTCAGAGACTCTGACACATGACAACATTGATTACCTCAGATTCAATCAGAGTCCCGGAACAGTACCAATGGATGAAACCGGCTTTCCTGAAGTACCGTTTGTGACCTGTTTTGTGGCAGTACCTGATGGAGTGGATCTTGACCTTTCATTTCATGCCTCCTGTGAAGAAACAGTCGAATGCCTGCCGGTTTACCCTGCTCCGTGTGACAGCCTTGTCCATGAGCATGGAGTCACTTTCATTGATGAATTCTTCGAGAGGGACCAGGCAGCTTACTCTTCTTCAGAGTGGTATCCTTCGGTAACCGCTGAAATATCAGGGGAGTTCAGACTGCGTGATCAGCGGGTTGCCATAGTAAATGTATACCCGGTTCAATTCCTTGCTTCTGAAAACAGACTCAGAGTATGGAGCGATATTGAAGTAAAAGTCAATTTCCAGGGAACTGATCCAGTCTGGAACCAGGCGGGGCTTGGCTATTACGACCAGATCATTGGCAACAGGCTTATCGGCTATGAACCCGATGCAACTCCAATTCCCATGGGATTACCCGGTGGAAGTGTTTTCAGGCACGAAAACACTCTGATCGAACCACCATTTGTTCCGGACTATGTGATAATTGTTGCCCCCGGGCTTGATGGGTCTTTTGTGGATGATTTTGCAGCTTACCGGGCAGCCCTTAACGGTTTTGATGTGCTGATAGCAAATCTCACTGCTGTTATGGACGGGTATGGAGACTTAAGTGAATATGTTACACCAGACATTATACGCGACTACACCGAGGCCTTGTGGAACTGGGGCACACCTGGAGACAGACCAACCTATCTTCTGCTTATAGGTGATCATGAAGAAGTAAGCTGCACGTCATACCCTTACCGCCTGCCTACAAAAGAACAAGGTTCACCGGAAGGATACGCTAATGATGAGTGGCTGGTTCTTTTCGATGAGCCCAGAGAGGTTATCTCCGGTCTGCCCGACATGATTGTAGGAAGATTTCCGGTAAGGGATGCTGATACTTTACAGGATATGTTTGATCTAATCGAGTCGTATGAGTCAGAGGCCGTACCTCCCTACCCTGAGAATCTGGTTAACCGCAGACGAATCACAAGGCTTGCCGGGACAGATCATGATGGTGCGTTTACATACGATGATTGGAAGCCTTCAGTCGGCTGGACCGACTCTCTCCGCACATGGATGGGATACGAATGGGACAACTACTATTGCGGAGACGGTGAAGACACATACTATTTGAATCCTCCCAACCCCGACGGCAGCAGCATGACCAGTGACGACTGGGTGGATGCCTGCAACACAGTATTTGAACGAGGGTCTCAGGTAGCGTTCTATTCTGATCATGGGGATTTTCACATGTTTTCAGCCGGTCTGAACTGGATACCTCCGGTACCCGACAACTTTGGAGCACCGTGCTCTACATTTGATGATATTGATGTGCTCGAACTTACACCTGACGGGGATCACTGGACACCATTTGTGCTTATGCTTTGCTGTTCATCCGGAACCTTCAACCACACGGAAGACGAGCACGAAAACATCAACATATATCAGGGATTGTGCTACGATCGGCACGATTCTATTCCATACGATTTTCACAGCGATTGCTTGGCAGAAGACTTTGTGTATCACACAAATTGCGGAGCCATTGGTGTTTTTGCGGGATCCAATTCATCAGGAATACAGTACTATGTCTACTACGGCAAAGGGATATTGAGCGCAGTATTTGAGAAAGGCATTACAAGAACAGGCGATGCAATTCTTTCCTCAAGACTTCAATATCTTGATGTCTTTATGAGCAATGGAACTGGAGTTAAGGAACTTGCCCAGTTCAACCTGCTTGGCGATCCGGCGGTGGACATTGGTGACAGGATGAAGTTCCGGGACTGCTGTGATCTGATTATCGCTCCTTCAGCCATTGAAATGAATAGTTACCCCACAATGAGAATTGACGGGTCCAGCCAGTCAAGGGTCTTTGTAACAGTACGGAATGCAGGCTGGCAGGACGCAGGGCCCTTTACAGTTTCCCTTGAAATCACCGATGGCATTGGTTTACCTGATATTCTGACAGCAGAATGTATCGGACTCTCATCAGGTGATGAAACAACACTTGAATTCCAGTGGAACAACACCTGGTTTACTCCTCCAGGAATACTTTACCTGACAGCATCCGCGTCTGATCCGGGAGGTTCGTCTCCCGACTCGTGGATGCCAAACAACTCTGCAACGAAGAGTATTGAAATACAGGACTTTTATCCCAATGAATCAGGCTGGCCTTTTCAGATGGTTCAGTCAACACCGGTACCCCCTGTTCTCTGCGATTTTGATGGCGGAGGCGATCTTGAGATTGTGGTAACTGCGGAAAGCCGGATACAGGTTTTCCGAAGTGATTCCCCAGGAGCACCTATCTGGGAGACAGGTGAATACTCCTTCTTTAATATGTCGGGGAGAGAGGTCTGGCCAACCATACCAGTCGCCGGAAATGTGGTGGGAAACAGTCTATCAGAGATAATCGTTGACGGTCCGGATGATTTGATGATTTTCGACAGAACTTCCAGTGAACCTGTCTGCAGTTTTGAGCATTCCGGTCCGTGGTCCTGGCATAAGGAACATACCGTAGCACTGGCAGATTTGGTGGATGAGTCAGATCTTGCAGAAAGGGATGAGATAGTGCTTGTCCGCGGACCTGATCTTTACATTTTCGATATTGTTAACGATGCTCTTGTTCTAATAAGAACTGTCCAGCTACCGGGCATCCCACCAAATGCAGCTAATTTTTCAAGTTGGCCATTGCTGGAGGATTTGAACAGCGACGGTAATCCTGAAATAATAGTGAGAATAAAATGGAGTGAAATCATGGATGTAACTAAAACTGGATGCTTCATTTATGATTACTCCGCCGATGCGTTTCTCTCCAACAGAGAGTGGACAGGTACAGTCTGGAACACAGTTCCAGCAGTTGGGACACTGCCACAGGGGCAGGCAGTGGCACTTCCCACAGACCTTGCAACATCAGAACAGAATCCCGTACTGCTGCTTGATGCAGAAGATTTATCAACAAGTGCGGAATGTCAGAGCAACCCCAACCTTGATTCGTTCCATGTTCCTTACTGTATAATGGCTGACTGGGAACCACTGACACCAGGCCCTGATCGAATCATAGCCAACACCGAGAACCAGTGTTTCGTGTGGCATGAGAGTGGGCTTCATGTTGGTGATTTCCCTCATATATATTCTTCTGCAGGTGCGGGCAAGCCACCCTTCCCCGCACTTGGTGAACTGGATGATCATGATGGATTTGATTATGCAGACCTTGTTGTAGCCACCAGAGAGGGAACGGTGTTTGGGTTGTCAAGTGATGGTGACCCGCTGGACAATCTTGGCTTTCCCTACACTCTGCCCTCGTCTGTTCAGGGTGGTTTTGTGATAGCCGACATTGATAATGACGGCAAAGTAGAGGTTGTATTCGGCACAATGGACAACTATCTTCATGTGTGGGAACTCGGCAGTTGCCCTGTTGGTTATACACCATGGCCACAGTGTCAGCATGATGCTGCAAGAACGGGAGTTCTTAAGGAGTAGTGATGTTGTTTTCACTGGTACTTTCCAGCCTGTTTCTGATGACCCATGCCCCCGGGTGGAGTGCCCCAATAATCACTGAGGATATGTGGTCATACAGCAGCCAGCAGCACAAATCCATTCAGGTTACAGGCACTGATACTTTGCATCAAGCTTGGGGAGACTTTAATCAGGAGACTAGAATCGGCTACAAGGTTTATCTCCCGGATGGAACAGTACTATTCCCGGAGACAATGATTTCCAATCAGGCATGGTCAGGCTATACCACAAGTTGCCTGGTAAACAAAGACAGTGTTGCCCTGTTCTGGAGGGAAGGGGCTCCCGCCTGGCACACTGTTCGTGACAGTTCAGGTGCAGAGCTTGTACCTACCAGCCTTCTGATTCCTGATTCCTATGTGAGTCGCCCGAGGGTGGAAGCTTCCAGTGACAGCCTTGGGCGTATTCATGCCTCTTTTGAGATTTCCGGTGGAGTCTGCTATTCAGTGTTCGAGCCTGGAGTGGGAGAGGTATTCAGAGATACAATTCCCGGCAGCATCCATGATATCTCAAACATCTGTGTTGATGGAAACAGGGTGCATTTAGTTTACCTTGCTGATTTTGCTCTTCCAGCCTACATTCAGTACGACCTTGAAGGTAGCATCGTGATACCTCCTGTTGAACTGGTGCAGGGGCTCGATTTCTTCACTCATTGGTCTTCAGCAACAGTTGACAGTGATAACAATTTTTGCTGTTTCCTCAGGTACTCCAGAATTGGGGTAACTGGATGTGTCCTTTCATTTATCAAGGTAGACAGCGAACCCGGTGATGTATTGGTATTGAAAGAAATTGAGACTCCTGGTTTGATCACATCGTATCCAACAATTCTTCCCTGTCCCGGGAGAGACACTTTTTACCTAATGTGGTTGGCTCATTGGCAGGGTGAGCATTATGTCTATTTTGCCATAATAGACAAGGATGGCAACTTCATTGAAGAACCGTACGCAGCCTACGACTACAGCGATGAGGAATTGCAGCAGCTTGCCAGTCTTGAAGCCACAGTGAATGATGATGGTGATGTCTTTGCCATCTGGGGCCAGGGAGATGTAGAAGTGGGCGGGTACTGGATAGTCATGGGCTGGTTTGACCACAACTGGGTGAGTAACGAAGAAACAACAGCCGTTACAGTTGTTACTGAACCATTTTCTCTGGCTGCTTCTTCAAATCCTTTCACAGAGTCTGTCACAGTAACTGTCGCAGGGTCTGAGGTGCCGCCGGAGCTTGTTGTTTACGACATCACAGGTCGTGCTGTAAGAAGGCTTTCCGGAGTTGGTGACGGTTCTTTCTTCTGGGACGGCTGTGATTCTGAAGGCAATGAACTTCCTGCTGGAGCCTACAACATCAGTGGTTCATGCGCTGGAGTGACTGCAACGACCATGGTAGTGAAGTTGTAGAAAAGCCTGTGTAGCAGTTGGAAATGATTCTCTGGAACGGCAGATAGTATAATTATGGAGATAAAATAAAAGCCCCATGAGATAAGCTCATGGGGCCAGTGATTTGGCGCCTCGAGGAGGACTTGAACCTCCGACCTAGTGGTTAACAGCCACCCGCTCTGCCAACTGAGCTATCGAGGCATTGCGCCGAGCGGTAATATCG